>PAHB01000069.1 GCA_002704665.1 Pseudomonadota bacterium | reverse complement strand
TTGGTATTTTTATTCTTATTTTTAATTTTTTGCTACCTTTGTTGTTATCTTGATATCTGTTTGTTTGCGGGCAGTTTTGCTTAGCAGTCGACCAATGATGTGAAAAACCCGCGCTACGACCTAACCTTTTAACTTTCCCGCAAGAGACAGGGTTGACGATAGTGTCATCTGCGTTACTATTTATATTCTTCCTAATTTCCACATTTTTTTTTGTATCGAAGGTACTATCGGCTAAAATTAACGTTGGAGAAACGGCACATAGTGTAATACATAACATTATTTTTTTCACAGTACGACCTAGACCCGTATATTTTGTTTGGAAATAATTATAGTTAACATCAGGGAAAAATTTACCTGCCAAAAGTTGCTGATGCTACTCGTTTCAGACTGTGAAGTAGGGGATTAGTTTCCGAATAAATTTTTCCTGCATACTTTTGTTATGGCATTATCTCCTAACCATGGAAGAGAAATGATATTGGTTAATTTAGCATTTGTAATTTTAGCTACAACTTTATCGTTTTTATAGTAGGCAAATTCATTTCGATCTATATGCAAAATAACCTCATCGTTTTTTTTCATGTCTTTAGTTATATTTTTTAGCCAGTTAACTTCATTGATATATTTTCTGTAATTTCTTTTCAAGTTTCGTTTTAAACCTACTTCCCAACCTTTTTTTGAGTATTTTTTCTTAATATCCCTTAAGTATAGGAATTTTAAAGCATAAGAACCATTCTTATTTAAGATATCAGACTTAGTGCAGTTTTTGCGATCGCAGTAAAGAAAAACCTTATAAACGTCAAGCTTCAGAATTCCAAATTCATAGAGGTAATCTCCTTTTTTATAATATTCTTTTCCGTTTAAATTTAAATAATCTTGAGAAAGCGATTCTTTTGATACGAATGTGAGAAAAAAGAGAAAACAAATGAAAAAGCGTCCCATAATAAATCTTACGAAAAAAGGTAAAATACAAAAGCACTTAATGGATAGCTAAATTTGGGGTCTATGCAATGACCAACCATCCCAAGTGCAGGTGCCAAACAATGCTTCATCATTAAGCTATTGTGACTTTCAACTAAATTTAGAGAAAAACTGTGCTATACTTGTTTTATTAAGTATCAGCCTAAATTATTGTTCCATATATAACGTACACTCACAACCCATCTCAAGAAAAACGAATTATGTGTCTTTGTGATGTGGCTATACAAAAGGCGACAATTTGGGAGGGGTCCACCCGTGCGGTTTTAATACTTTTCCATCCGCTCTCTTAATCACTTTTCCGGTTACGGTGTCAATCTTCGCCAAATTACTTTGCAAGACTTCATTCCAGGCGCCCTCGGCGTCTGCTCCTAGTGAGTGAATTGCTCCTATAGTAACTACCAAGATATCAATCAGTGCATCTAGTTGCTCAACTTTATCATTTGCATCGATAGCGTCTTGCAACTCGCCGACCTCTTCGCCGATGAGGTTCCTATACAGGCTGTACTGTTCCTTGTTAAATGTGCCATCTGTGGTTTGGTCGCATGCATCCATAAACCTCCGTTGATCAGCAAATGGATTCGTCATGTAGCACTCCTATTTTTTTAAACAATTAAACATTGTATCCCCGATAAATTTTGCAGATAACAGCTTATCTAAGTAAACGTATTTTGTTAAAAACTAATTTAATTTGATCAAATTCAGCTTGTTCTTTCCCATCCCGATACAGCCTTTACTTCCAGAAATTCCATAAATCCGTGGATTCCACCTTCGCGTCCATTGCCAGACTGTTTGTATCCACCGAATGGGCTGCCGGAAGCTCTTCCTGCGCCATTTGTTTGCACCATTCCGGCCCGCAAACGACGGGATACTCTTTGGGTTCTCTCAACATTGCCACTTTGCACGTAGTTGGTTAGTCCGTAGCTGGTATCGTTCGACATTTTGATTGCGTCATCTTCTGTATCAAATGGAATAATCGACAGTACGGGTCCGAAAATTTCTTCTTTTGCAATCCGCATTTCATTAGAAACATCGGCGAAAATTGTTGGCTGAACAAAATAGCCGCTACTGAATCCTTCCGGCTTTCCAACGCCTCCACTTATAAGACGAGCGCCCTGATCTAAGCCGGCTTGGATCAAGCTTTGGACTTTATCAAACTGTATTTTTGAGACGAGCGGTCCAATGTGGTTACCATCTTGTGCAGGTAATCCAACTTGGGTGGCGTCTGCCGTCTGTTTTGCAATATGTAACGCTTCGTCATACGCGGCTCGTTCTACGAACATGCGTGTGGGAGCATTACAAGATTGACCGGTGTTGTTAAAGCAGTGTATCACGCCACGTTTTACGGCTTTAGCAACGTCAGCATCTGCAAAGATTATATTTGCACCTTTACCACCAAGTTCCAGAGCTACTCTTTTGACTGTATTTGATGAGGCTTTGGAAACCGCGATACCAGCTTTAGTCGACCCCGTAAAACTCATCATATCAATATTAGGATGAGCACTCATGGCTTCACCAATCTCCGGACCGCTCCCATTAACTAAATTGAACACCCCTTTTGGGAATCCAGCCTCATGCATAAATTCTGCAAACAGTACAGATGATATTGGAGCAATTTCTGATGGTTTTAGGACGACCGTGCAGCCAACACCTACAGCCGGTATTACTTTTAGCGTCACTTGATTCATAGGCCAATTCCAAGGGGTGATTAGACCGCAAACACCAATAGGCTCATGAATTATGTATTCATCTGGCGTATCTTTCCGAAGTGGGTGTTCGAATTCAAATGTTTTAATAGCTCTGATAAACGCCTTGATGTGGCCAAGCCCAGCTGCAGTCTGAGCTTTTGTCGCTAACTTTATTGGCGCACCCATTTCTGTAGAAATTGCATCTGCCATTTCAGATGATCGTTTTTCGTAAACAGCTCCCAGTGATTCCAGTAAATCAATCCTCTCTATTTTATTACATAAACTCCATGATTGAAATGCGGTTCGAGCAGCTGTTACCGCCTTATTAAGATCTGGTTTGGATCCTAGGGATATTACGGCAAATGCTTCTTCAGTAGCCGGATTTATCACTTCAAAATCATTTGGAGAGCTTGGTGGTATCCATTCCCCATTTACATAAAAATCTTTTTTTTGGAGCATTGTAGTACCTTTCTTGATAAAAATAATTTCTTTATTTAGATCTTTTTACAGGGTTTTATCAGAGCTTTTTAATTATTTTTTTGAATCCACGATCCGTCAATTTTTGTCTTGATTTTTGAAGATTGAGGAATCATTCTAATAATACCCGCGTTACTAGAAGAGGTAAAATATAAGTAACAACAAATATTTTGGAGTATATTTACAGCGAGAAAAAAGCAGGCATGAATAACACTCGCCTAGGAAGATGTATATCGAGTGGCGACAAAAAAATAAAAACTAATGATACCTTTCGGATAAATTAGGTGTCCGCAAGAATTTTAAAAAGCGAAGTCGATAATAAAAAAACATAAGTAAAAAAATAATGTCCCAAAAAGAAACCAAGAAGTGCACCAAAGAATTTATGAGACTTCGATAATTGATACGGATAGATACGCAGACAAAATGTAGAGAAATTAAAGATTTTAAGGAGACTATATTAAATATATTTTGCAACCTCTGTGCAAGTTATATTTCTATTAACAAAAATGTAGCTAATTAAAATTTCAAGGTAATTGTATGGATAAAAATGCAGCAAAAAAAATAAAGAATAATAAGTATAGACTTTATTACTGGCCAACTATACAAGGAAGAGGTGAGGCTATTCGGTTGGCTTTTGAGCATGCAGGAGTGGAATATATCGATGTAGCTCGAGACTACATTGGAGAAGAAAGCTCGGAGGAAATGGTTTCAATTCTTGCAGATAATGATTTGGAGAGGCCACCATTTGCTCCACCTTTCCTTCGCGACGGGGAAATAATTATTGCCCAGACAGCAGCTATCCTGCAATATTTAGGACCTAAGATCGATATTGTCAGTGATAAACTTGCTGATCAGGTGTTTGCTCACCAAATACAACTGACTATTTGCGACTTTTTATCGGAAATCCATGATACTCATCATCCGATAGCGAGCGAACTCTATTATGAAGATCAAGTCGTCGAGGCAAAAAGGAAGGCGCCGCTGTTTTTAAAGTTTCGCATTCCTAAATACTTTCATTACTTCGAGACAATACTCTCTAACAATACATGCAGATCGGGTTGGCTAATTGGAAATTCGTTATCATATCCAGATCTTTCGTTATTTCAATTGGTTGAGGGGTTAAAATATTCATTTCCCAAAAACTTTACTTTATTAATAAAAGAATATCCCTTTCTCATCAAGTTGCACGACAAAGTTAGACAAGAACCCAGAATTTCAGCCTACTTAAAATCAAACCGTCGGATCGATTTTAATGAAATGGGTGTTTTTAGATATTATCCAGAATTGGATTATAAATTTACTTCAAAAGGTTAAAATTGGGGAGAGTGACGTTAAAGAATATAATATTCATATATATTTAAGGTAATCGGCGGAGAAGACTAGGGAATTAAAACACCTGGAAGACGGCGTAATTATGAGGATTTTAAAAAATCTACCCATGTTTTTTTCTCAACAATGATAAGCTTCACTTATATTCAATTATTCTAAAGATTAGTTGATGGTGGGTATTTAAGAAAATAGGGTTTAATCGTTTCAAGACGGAGAAGAAGGATTGAAACTCGTAGGGCTTATGTTTTATGGCGTAGCAATGACTTGGCGTATTGTCTTTATATTATTTTTTGTCTATACCCCTGGCGCCCTTGCTGAGTGGGTGGAAATCTATGGTCTTAATCGAGAAGAGCAATGGAAATTACCCGCACAGTCGGCTGGGAAAGTTAAATACTTATGGCAGCGGTATATAGTTACCAAGGCCGGCGAGAAAATGCAGGTAACGGAAATTAGAAAATATGATTGCTACGCCTTAAAATATCACCTAATTCAAGCCCAAGGAAATACAAAAACTGGAACGAAAATCTCTTTGCCGGTTCCACCTACTTGGTACCGTATAACGCCGGGTAGTGAACACCATATACAGTTAGTTCAGAATGAAGTTTGTCCGAATTAAATAGAAAACGCCACCATAAAAGATTTAAACTAGTGGTTGAGATGCTTCGATTTGGATTGTTTTTAAAACTACGAAAACATCAGTTGGAAAGTACCTTGGCGGTCTTCTTTGTAACCAACCTTATGTTACAGCGGCATTTTCTTGAGTATTTCTTAATTTGCAAGAAAATAGTACGGGGTTGATTATTTTTCTTTTACCGAATGTGATATGCCACGATTCAAAAAGTTAGTAGCTAATTTAAAATCTCGAGACGAACTTTCCAAGTAGCATTTTTACAATGACATCGACCATCTGGGCCCTCTGCTCTAAATTTAGGATTTTTTTTGTAAGCATCTAAATTGATACGCTTTTGACAAGTGCCTAGATGAATTTTATTGATATCATGAAAATCAAAATAAATTATTCCGGTAATTCGTTTGTTGGTGTGGTTTGTAAGACGTCCTCTAAAAATGGAGGCATATGGTGTTTCATCACATGTATAGTTTTTTAAAAATAAACCACTTCCGTCTAACTCTTCTCCTTCATTTGCACCTAAATTGAAGGTAGAGAAAAATAACAGCAGAAGTAGTGGTTTTTTCATCTTTAAACTATACCGGATTCATTAGTAAATTTTTTGGGCACTCTAAATTTATGGCATGTGGTGTAATCGCTACCACCTCTTGGGTAAGCACTGCGGTTGTCACATTACCTACGGTTGATGGCTCGGATGTATGGACGCCGCAGGTGTTCGAATTTTTTCCGCTACAGATTAATAAACATTGTCTGGATGATTCCTTTGCCCAACTTATTTAAATAGTCCGCTATGGTGGAAATTGATAAGTTTGTGACGTAAGCTGTTCCTATAGGTATAATAACAAAGCAGAGATGTCATTTTTTTATCGCTTTTCGCATTTATATATCATCGAGATTATATGTGCACTTCCATCATTTTTTTTGGACCAAATGTCGGTGCCTGTAGCGAGCAAGGTGCCCTGATGAAACATTATTCTAGCCATTTTTTTAGGATCATTCATGACCCAGTGATCTTTTGACGGAATAGTTAGAACTTCGTCTAATTTCAGTCTTTCGGTTTTGCTGTTTCCGTCTTTCCACAATATCTGTTTATCACTCGTCCATTCGAAGCTTACCTGTACTCTTTCAAAAATGCTTTTGTCATGATCCGTAATATTGCCGTCTTGATCGACAGTTACAACTGTTTTGAGTTTGCAAATATACCAATCACCGACTCCTGCATGGCAGAAAGCAGAATATACGAGGGTTAATAAAACTAGCAGTATGTTCACAATATCCTCAACGCCTTTGATAATCGGCGAAGTAATGAGTTTTCCTAAATTTGTATCTAGACCCTTTAGGTATTGCAGAAATGAAATTAGTGAAGCCTCCGAAATTGTCAGGTATTAGTCATATGTTGCAAATTATCATTGAGTTTTTTGTCTCGATATTTTTTTTGCTTGCACTAATTCAAAGCCTTCCCAGTTCCCCTCTTCAATTCTACCATCCGCATGATAGTAAATTCCTTCACCTTTCGGAAAATCACCGGCGAACTCCCCTATAAATCGATCTGCTTGTTTTACTTGGCGACCTTGGTATTCGCCATCACTACCCCAAGTGAAAGTTCCATGTCCGTGTTTTTTGTTATTTCTATATTGTCCGATGTAACGGTCACCATTCGGATAATTTAAAGTTCCCTTACCATGTGCTTTGCCGAGTTTAAATTCTCCTATGTAGTGTTTCCCATCAGACCAAGAGTAAGTTCCTCGTCCATGTTGCACGCCGTTCCTTACCTCCCCGGAATATTTAGCTCCATCCTTCCATGTGTAAGTTCCTTGTCCATTGTGTTGATCGTCCTTCCACTCGCCCTCATACCTGTCTCCGTTTGGATATGTCTTGATTCCATAACCGTTTCGTTTGTTGGCTCTCCACTGCCCGATATATTCTCTACCATCTGGCCATTTATAGGTTCCTTGTCCGTGATGTAAGTCATCTCCCCAATCGCCAACGTATATGTCGCCATTGTTATAAGTAAAGCCTCCAAAGCACTTATCCCATGAGGCTTCCGAATTCGTTGGGCAATCAGGCAACGCCCAAGTGTGAGATGTTAGAAATAATGATAGAAATAAAAGCAGTAAAACTTTCACGGTGTTTTTCCAATACAAGTTTAAACCATACCAATAATACCCTTATTGAGAGCGTACGTAAAAAACGTGATAAAAAAGCGATTTACTTTTTAGAAAAAACAATATTAGTAGTAAAAAGTTAACTGTTTAGAACCAAACGCCAAAACGGATAACTATCAAAAATGGACCAGTTAGGAAAAGATATGGGATAAAAGATTGCTGAGATGGAGATGATGACTGTGAAAATTAACAACATTCTAAAAAAAACTGTGATCGGTCTAGTAAGAGCAGGGTATGCAGCTTACTCTACTTTTGACCAATGAGTTAATTCGAAGTAACTTTGTGAGATGCCATAATCTCACCCTCACTTATATAGTTACAGTTGTTAACTTGGTGACCTATTAATCAAATAACTTATTTGAATTCATTTTGATGTATTTTTATCTAATTTTATCGCCGTTTAGGTCCTTTTTCGATGTTTTTAGAGGGTAATTAATTTAAGTATTTTGATATTTTGGGAGCGATTTTAATAACGCAGTTACCTTGGCGGAACCAAAAGTTATTATTTCCGATCCAAATAGGTTTCCATGAAAGGAGCATCAAATGAGTTCAATTGCAACTAAAACATTCATGTTAATTCTTCTGCTCAGTTTATCTGTTACCGGGCATAATTTGTATGCGCACTGCCAGGTACCGTGCGGCATATATGACGACCATGCCCGTTATTTGGCAATGCTAGAAGATTCTAAGACGGTGGAGAAGGCAACCAGCCAAATTATTGTTTTAAGCGATAATGTTGATTCTAAAAGAGCGTCTCAATCATTAGCTCATGAATACAATCAGTTAGTGCGATGGATCGCGAATAAGGAAAGCCATGCTGAGAAAATAATACTCACTATCTCCAGCTATTTTTTAACGCAACGAGTCAAACCGAAGCAGGAAGATTATGCCGACAGATTGAAGAAACATCATGCCGTAATTCTCGCGGCGATGAAGGCCAAACAAAATGCCTCTTCTGCGGCAAGTAGATCATTGACACTAGCTATTCAAGACTTAGCATCCTATTACCCCGAACACGAGCATTAGTTTTTTGGTCTCGGTTGGAATAGTTTGCATATAGCACCTAGCACAACAGGCAACATTAGTACAGACGCCGTATGCGCTAGGGATTGGGGAAGGGGTTAGCCTCATAAACCTCGACTAGATATTCGTACAACGCATGTAGTTAGCACTATTTTCTGCTTTCTCAGTTATACAGATAGACTTCTGCGCTAATTTTGGTTTATAAGAATCTACCCGGTATTACTATAGAAACTATGAATAGTACATCATCGGTAGCCTATTCATTGGTAGATCAGCTGCGTCTCCCTGTCTGACTTAACATTCTTTTTGAATATTATGGTACTAAGACCGCTGCGCCGTTTGTAGTTCCGCTTTCAATCGCCTCGTGTGCCTTAACTGCGTCTTTGAGTTGGTACTCGTGATTTATATTTGTGCGGAGAATACCGTCTTCGATTGCTTTGAAAAGATCGCGAGCTGTCCATTCTAGATCCTCTCGTTTAGCAACGTAGTGCATAATCGCTGGACGGGTAATAAATAGCGAACCACGACGTCCTAAATCTTGAATAATGTCAACGGGGTCGGGTGGACCAGAAACGTGACCATAAGCTGCACAAACCCCCATTGGCCGAAGACTGTCCAAGGAATCCTGTAGCGTATCTTTGCCAATGGCTTCATACACAACCGCCGCACCCTCGCCATCGGATACTGCGCGAACGGTATCTTTAAAGCTATCTTTGGAACGTACGACAGGATAATGACAACCGGCGGATCGAGCCACCTCGGCTTTCTCTTCGGTGCTAACTGTGCCAACAATCGTTGCACCGAGCGCCTTTGCCCACTGACAAAGAATCAAACCCATGCCGCCCGCGGCAGCGTGAACCAAAATCGTATCGCCTCGCTGCACTTTATATGTTCGATGGAGAAGATAATGAGCTGTCATACCTTTCATCAAAATCCCAGCAACTTGTTTGTCATCTAATCCGTCAGGAAGGTGGAGCAGTTTATCGGCAGGATAATTTCGGATCTCGGAATAACTTCCAAGCGGCGGAATGCCGTAAGCTACCCGGTCTCCCTTTTTGAAATCAGTGACGCCATCGCCAACGCTCTCTACAATACCTACACCCTCGAAACCGACAACCAATGGACAAGATGGCACAGGCCATGGATGAGATATGCCACTACGATGATATGTATCAGCAAAATTAACTCCAATGGCCGTATGCCGCAGGCGAACTTCTCCAGAGTTTGGATCGGCAACAGCCCATTCCTGCCATTTCATTACGTCTGGTGCGCCCAGTTTGTAAATAACCTGTGCTTTCGACATTCTTTGCTTTTCCCAAATTTTCCAAGATTTTTTATTTTGCCTTCGGCTAGATTTCCGTTCTTTGCCCTTTACCCTTGATCTAAGTCGGAAATACGAGAAGTTTCCTCATACTAGAACCGTTACTATAATCACAAAGCATAAGGTTTTGAAGTATCCTAACCAAAAAATGGAGTAATGAAAGAAATTTTAGGTATTATTTGCTTTTTTTCTCAGCAGTGAGGCAGTAACTGTTCTACATTGCTAAGTAGTGCTAATCCCTCGAACTACGTTTATAAAGTAATCTCTTTGCACTTCAGAATATTCTACTTATAATCAATTATTATTGCTCCCGGTGGTTGTAGGTGATGTTCTCATTAAATCGGAAAATCGTACTTCCGCTTTTCAACACTCTCAGATTTCAAAAGTATTCTGTTACTGTATCTCCCCACTATTTTTGTATTAAGTTATTCATAAGGCTAATGAGACCGTAACTATCGGGCTCTTCCTCTCATAGATGCCGGGGTTCCTGGTAACTCTATACGAGTTTCGGTATCAATCAAAAATTCTCCATCTACTTGATATACTCTAAGAACTTTTTCTCTAAAACTACTCACATACACATAGTCTCCGTTCCCAGAAAATGCTATACCCTCCGGCAGACCCGTAATACTTATTTTTTGAATCTGTTGCAAATTTCCATTATTTGTTTTGAACACTACAATCTGCCCGGTTTTGTTATGAGCCCAATGTGAAGTCGGTAGGATCGAGTCTCCACCTAAAAGTAATGCGATTGCAATATCACCTCGGGGACTAATAGCAAAACCCTCAGGGGCATCTCCTGCAGTAAAATAATTCTCTACAAACGGTCTCGACCCGTTATCTAATCTTATAACTACGAGAGAATCTGCGTGACCATCAGAGTATCCATTATTTCCGGTATGGGCTACAACGGCATAAGACCCATCAGGGCTTATATCGATGTTATAAGGGAATTGTCCCACAGGCATATCATAACTCGCATCATAAGTGACGTGACTATCATTTATTGAAAGTACACCTATTTTATTCGAGGAATTTTTTACAATGAGCGCTCTTCGTTCGTCAGGAGTAATTGCGACTGCAGCAACTTCATCATTTACAGGTACTGTTTGACTCAATCTTGCTGTTTTACCATTAATTGAAACAACACTCACTGACCTATCTGCTCTATTAGCAATTAAAGCAAATCTTCCAGATGAACTGATTGCAATGCCTGATGGCTGCATACCTACCTCAACCGTGTCAATTAAAGCTGGCTTATTTTTTTCAAGATCAATAATAAAAAGGCGATTATCAGGTGCTGGTTTCCAATCATCATTTTTTTGCTCCCATTTCATAGCACTCGTAACGAGTGCAAGACTCTCTTCCGGATTTATCTGTAGGTTGGTTGGTGGACCAAAAAGCGAATTTGAAAGCAAAAGATTTGCCGCCAGTTTTGGGTTCGCAGGGTCGCTAATGTCGAGGATGTTTAATATATCTTCTCCCGGTTCGACAAAGTCAATTTTGCCCGGCTTTGAAATCTGGACCTTACTGTCTAAGCCATTCAAAAGAAATGACCGCTCAGATGCTAACAAACTCGTAACACCTAACATAAAAAAAGTTAAGATCGCAATTCTTAAATACTTGGACATGTGTTCCTCCTCAATTAAACCTAATGGATTTGCTACAATTTTAAATTAAAGACAAATTTAAGATCTATCAACAATATGAGATATTCAGTGAAATTGTCTCCCCTTTGATTTGAAGAATATCCGATCCAAACACATAAAACATTACCGGCCCAAATCTGGGCGTTATTAGCAGAGATGAGAATAAAAATAGAACGAATCTTTATTACGCGTTTTTTTACTAACAGTTAGGAATTTTAGGATAATAATACCCCCAAAACGAGGGGAGGTAAAAAAAGGTGACAGGATTTTGTTTTGGTGTATTTTTAGTCGAACTAGGGTCAAATTTGAACAAAGCAACCAGCCGCGTAAAAATGTTTGGTAAGATAAATTGTTTTCAAGTGAATATTAATGCTGGTAATTTCGAGAGTAATTGACGCCAAACTCAAAAACAAAAAAGCACAGGTTTAAATGTCCATTACTATAATGTAGCAAAATTGTTCACTGGTTTTTAAAATTTGAAAGGAACAACCATGTCGCAAATTAATAAACAGGTAATAATGAAAACGAGACCGGTAGGTATGCCAGTGCTGGAAAATTTTGAAATTAAAGAATCTCCTGTTCCAGAAATACGTCACGGGGAGGTCCTGATCCAGATATTATGGTTGTCTCTGGATCCGTATATGAGGGGAAGGATGAGTACTGCTAAAAGTTACGCGGCTTCTCTAAACGAAGGCGATGTCATTGTCGGAGGAGCGGTTGGTAGGGTTTTAGAAACCAAAAGTCCTGAATATAATAAAGACGATATAGTTGAAGGCTTTACATTAGGATGGCAAGAATACGCAATTGCTAATCCTTCTTCAATTAGAAAAGTTGATCCATCTCTTGCCCCTATTCAAACTGCTGTGGGCGTGCTAGGAATGCCTGGTATGACCGCATTTTTCGGACTTTTGCACGTTGGAAAACCTATTGCAGGAGATACAGTCGTTGTATCTGCAGCATCTGGTGCTGTAGGCCAATTAGTAGGCCAAATTGCAAAAATTGGAGGTTGTAAGGTAGTAGGTATTGCCGGGGGAAAAGAAAAATGCTCGTTTCTAATAAATACCCTAAATTTTGATGAGGCCATTGATTATAAGAATGAAAATATAGATAAAAAATTAAAAGAATATTGTCCGGACGGAGTAAATGTTTATTTCGATAATGTTGGGGGGAAAATAACTGATGCTGTCATTAATCAGTTGGCAAACTATGCGAGAGTTGCGGTCTGTGGGGTTATTTCTCAATACAATTTGACGGAACCCGAGTCTGGGCTTAGAACTCATAGATCGATGCTAACTAACCAAGCGACTACGGAGGGTTTTTTAGTTTTTCAGTTCGCCCAAAAATACCATATTGGAATGAAAAGAATAGCGAAATGGATACAGGAAGGGAAAATCAAATACAAAGAAGATGTTGTGGTAGGACTGGAAAACGCGCCATCAGCGTTTATTGGTTTAATGAATGGAAAAAACTTTGGAAAGTTGCTAATTAAGGTAACTGAATAATTTTGCGAACAAGTCTGAAAGATGCCATTAAAAATGTTGTATAAAAATACCACTCACTAAATTCAGGTTCTAGACGTGCGAGTGTCGGTTACAAATAGTTAGTTATATCCTTCCGGAGCCACAAAGCCGCCTAAATGTGTTTCGATAAGTTTAGAAAAATGAATTGTAGTCAAATCCTGCATATGTGGACCTATAATTTGCAAACCGCATGGCAATCCAGAACGGGTAAACCCAACGGGTGCTGAAGTGGCAGGTAAATAAACGACACCAGGTAACCCAGCCCAAAACAACTGATCAACACTTGGCTCTTGTCCATTATTAATAGGTATCATTCTATCAGCTCTTTCACCAGCATGGTCATGGGGAAAGGCTGCCGACGCTGCAACTGGCGTCAAAAGTAAATCATAATCATCAAAAAACTTTTGCCATTCTCTTTGCAGTAACTCCCTTTCATTGTTCCAAGTGAGCCATTCGCGATGTGACATTGTTACCGCTCTGTCAATGATAGTTCTGTAACTAAAATCGTCTGGATCACTTTTTATCGCCCGTGCTCTATGTTTTTCCAATTCATCTTCATTGACCAACCGTCCCCCCGTCGCTGCTCTTAGCAGCATTAAATACAGTATATTTGCTCTCTCAAGATCTGCAACGGGTTTTACTTTATCGTCTATATTGACACCAAGCCTGCCTAAACTATCTATTGCAACCTGAAGCTGATCAGTTAGTTCATTGTCCTGAACACAGCATGAGCTCTCTAACAAAACGCCCACTTTAAAATCACTAATTTCTTTTTTCTTTGTTTCTTGAAGATTTAAACTTAGGCCTGCTGCATCCCGACCCGTGATACCTGCCATGGTCAAAGTTGCTATTCTTAAATCGTCAGCCCCTCTCGCAAGCGGCCCTATAACCGATATGTCCGTCGGCTTATCGCTGCCGGGGAGTGCATGTCCAACCGTGGGCAGGATGCCGAAGGTGGGTTTGTGCCCAAAAATTCCGCAATAATGAGCTGGGTTTCGAATAGACGCACCAATATCACTACCAGCATCAATTCCCGTCAGTCCAGCTGCGAGAGCGGCAGCTGAGCCTCCAGATGATCCACCGGGAGAGCGTGCAGTATCCCATGGATTATTAGTTGTCCCGTATATTTCATTGAAACTTTGCCAATCCGACAGCATAAAAGGGACATTTGTTTTACCAAAAAGCGTAACCCCTGCAGCCTTCATACGTTTTACAGCGAGAGAATCATCGCGAGCTATATTATTTTTAAAGGCAGGTACACCCCAAGTCGAAGGTTTTCCAGCAACATCAAAACTTTCTTTTATGGACATTGGGACACCATGAAATGGTCCCCATAGAGTTCCGTTTGCTAATGCTCTGTCGGCTTCTCTGGCACGCATTCTTGCCGCTTCCCTATCTAACAAAATAATTGCATTCAAATTATCATTATATTTTTCTATTCTTCCAAGATATAGATCAAGTATTTCAAGGCATCCTATTTCTTTTTTTCTAATTTTTTTAGCCAATTCGGTAGCCTTTGAATAATGCAAATCTAACATTAGTTTTATTCCTTGGTTCTAATTGTTTCGACTACTTCAATTGGTTTGAGCCGACCCCTAGCGCCCCGACAGCATCTATGGTTTTTTCTAAGCGCTTACTACAATTTCGTAGGTAAAGCCGATGAAGTCGACGGAAAGGTAATCGAGTTTTAATCAAACATGTCTGGGTATTTAATTTCTAAGTCGTTATATACGGTCTGAAAACTCAGCCAAGCAATATACTC
>PAHB01000068.1 GCA_002704665.1 Pseudomonadota bacterium | reverse complement strand
TTTTTAGGGTATTAATTAGTCGCATGTTGTCCCGTTCATGAAGCCCTATGGAGGGTTCATCAAGAACATAAATTACGCCTGTGAGCCCTGAGCCTATTTGTGAGGCTAGACGTATTCTTTGATGTTCTCCACCTGAAATAGAACTGGCAGATCTATCAAGCGTTAAATAGTCCACGCCAACATCTACGAGAAAGGACAATCTTTTCGTTATTTCCTCTATTATGTGCGCTCCAATCTTTAGATTCTTAGTTTTTTTGGGAATAGCTGAAAAAAAGCTAAGCGTTTCACTTAGAGTTAATTTGCACAGTTTGTCTATGCTAAATTTATTTATTAATACATGACGAGTGTCTGTACATAATCTTGTCCCCGAACATTCGGGGCAGGTTGTTTTAGATTGAAAGTTTATTAGTTTTTCCTTGATTGCGGAAGATCGTGTTTCCTCGAGTTTTTTTTGAAAATTAGGGATTATTCCCTCGAAAGGTCTTTTTTCGTGCCGAATTTTTCCGTCTCTATTTAGGAAGCTGAATTTAATTTTTTCGTCGTCGGAACCATAAAGAATAGTGGTTTGAACATTTTTATCCAATTTATTAAAAGGAGTATCTAGATCAAATCGGTAGTGGTTTGCAAGGTCCCGTAGGAGCCGGTGATAAAATTCATTTCTGCGATCCCAGCCGTCTATGGCCCCGCTACTTAAAGAAAGTTCAGGGACACCTACAATTTTATCCGGATCGAAAAACTGAATTTTTCCAAGCCCGTTACATTTTTCACAGGCCCCGACCGGGTTGTTAAAAGAAAATAATTTTGGTGTAAGCGGAGGGGGAGAATACGAACAATCTGGACATGCATAAATTGTTGAATAGTTAGCAAGTAATTTTCCTGAAGCATCTAGAATCTTTATTTTACCGCTCCCACTTTCCTCACCTATTTCAATTGAATCCACTAATCTCTGTCTATTATCTACCTTTGCAACCAACCTATCTATTATGATATCGAGCGTATGTATTTTTTTAATTGGTACTTCATCATCCAGTTCGTATATCACTCCATCCGCTATTACTCGCACGAATCCAGCTGAACGAATTTTATCAATTACATTTTTTTCCCTTGACACTCTTTTCTTTGAAATTGGGACAGCGATTAATATCCTTTGCTCTCCAAAATTTGTAAGAACTTCATTAACAATTTCAGCGATTGTTTGAATTGATAGTGGTTTTTGATGTGTTGGGCAATAAGGCTGTCCAACTCTTGAATAAAGCAGCCGCAAATAATCAAGTATTTCCGTTATAGTTCCCACCGTCGATCTTGGAGAGGGCGTAGTGGTGCGCTGCTCTATCGAGATCGCCGGTGCTAGTCCTTCAATCAAATCCACTTCAGGCTTTTTCATTTGACGCAGGTATTGTCGAGCATATGTTGATAAAGACTCGATATACCGTCTTTGGCCCTCAGCATATATCGTGTCAAATGCTAACGTGGACTTGCCAGAACCTGAAACGCCTGTAATTACTACTAATTTGTTTTTAGGCAACTCAAGATCTAGATTTTTAAGGTTGTGGTGCCTCGCACCCCGTATAATAATGTTGTATCTGTTTTCCAAATTTATTCTTACTCATAATACAATCTAACCTCTTACTATACGGTCTTTGTTCGATATGTCCCAAAAAAAATTCTTTTGCATCCAATGATAAGTTTTCCAGGACTGACGACTATTGAGGTGCGTGCGGTAAGCGGTCTGGCAACGGTGCTGGCTCTGCGAATGTTTGGCATGTTCATGATTTTGCCAGTATTTTCTATTTATGGAAGCAGTTTGCCGGGCGGTGAAAATAAAACTTTCCTGGGTTTGGCGCTCGGTATTTATGGTTTGACCCAAGCTTGTTTGCAAATTCCTATGGGAAAATTTTCTGATCAATGGGGACGTAAACCAGTAATTTATGCAGGATTGATAGTTTTTGCAATCGGAAGCTTTACCGCTGCATTTGCGGAAAATATTTATGGACTTATGCTGGGTCGTGCATTGCAGGGAGCGGGCGCTGTATCCGCTGTTGTCATGGCGCTGTTATCAGATTTAACATCTGAAAAAAGAAGAACAACCGCTATGGCGTTAGTAGGAATAACTATAGGGTTATCATTTATTTTATCAATTTTTTTAGGACCATTGTTAGCTGGACTATTAGGAGTGGAGGCGATTTTCCTTGTCACGGGACTTCTTGCTCTTCTTGGCGTTGGGGTGGTCAAGTACTGGGTTCCCGAAAGTAAAATCGACAACTTATACTTGTTAAGCAAGGATGATCTAGTTGCGTTATTGCGTGACGGTCAACTTTTCCGAGTTAATATGAGTATCTTCTTTTTGCATGCCACGTTAATATCTTTATTTCTAGTTTTGCCGCTTAGCCTTGAACAGCATATGAGTATGGACAGACACTGGCAGCTGTATCTGTTGATTATGGTTGGTAGTCTGTTTTTCATGGTTCCGGCGATTTATTTTTATGAAAGACGTGGGTTTCAAAAAACAACCATGATTTTGGGAATTTCTTTAATCAGTTTTCTATCGGTGTTTTTGGTTTTTGCCGTGGATAGCCTGATTATGATGATGATAATTCTAATAGTTTTTTTTGGTGCATTTAACTTTCTTGAAGCGTGTTTACCATCGCTAGCATCTAAAATATGCCCGAAAAGCGCCAGAGGAACTGCTTTAGGGATTTATAGTACTTTTCAATTTGGTGGAATCTTTATTGGTGCTACTGTTGGCGGTTGGTTGTCCAGCTATTTTGGAAATAGCGCTGTATTTTATCTTGGTGGTCTGATGGGAATTATGTGGATTCTTTGTATTGCAGGGCTAAAAATAATAAAACAGCGGTAATTATTTTGCGTTTCTGCTATTTTGGAATATTGATTCGTTATTAATATAGAAGGGGGATAAGATATGGCATCGCTTAATAAGGTCATGCTGATCGGAAATCTAGGAAGAGATCCGGAGGTTCGTTATATGCCTAGCGGAGGAGCCATGTGCAATATAAGTATAGCCACTACTGAAAACTGGCGTGACAAGAACACGGGTGATAAAAAGGAAAAAACTGAGTGGCACAGAATAGTGATGTTTGGAAAGCAAGCAGAGTTAGCAGAGCAATATTTAAAAAAGGGCTCTCCTATTTATATAGAAGGCAGGCTGCAGACTAGAAAATGGACCACAAAAGAGGGAGAGGATAAGTACACCACCGAAGTGATTGCTGATCGCATGCAGTTTTTAAGTGGTCGGGGGGGGGATTAGCTTCTGAGACAGACAGCAAACCTAGCAATGAGAGCGTGCAGGACTCGTCAGGTGGGCCGTCATTTCCTGAAGAGGAAGATATTCCATTCTAATCAAAGGGTTATATTGCATAGGCACTTGGAGTTCGAAATTTTCCTTGAAATCATCATTAATTTAATATTTGGATTATTGGTATACTTGAATTTGACTGAGAATGCCATTGAATTTTCTGGAATATCAGGCAATACTAATAGGTGAGAAACTTGGAAGGATGGGAGTATTACAGTGAAAAAAGTTCACTTAGAAGACAAATACACAGTCGAAGAGGGTAGAGTATTCCTAACAGGCACCCAAGCTCTGGTACGACTGCCAATCATGCAGAGATTGCGAGATCTTGCTAGAGGGGTGAATACGGCTGGATACATATCGGGTTACAGAGGGTCACCACTTGGATTGTTTGATCAACAACTTTGGATGGCCTCTAAGCATTTAAAAACTCATGAAATAGTCTTTAACCCAGGTGTCAATGAGGATTTAGCTGCTACTGCTATTTGGGGAACCCAGCAGCTAGGATTTCATGGAAAGCCGAAATATGATGGGGTTTTCTCGATTTGGTATGGTAAAGGACCGGGAGTTGATAGAAGCGGGGATGCTCTCAGACACGGAAATTTGGCTGGATCCCATCCTCTGGGGGGGGTCTTAACCCTAATGGGAGACGATCACACCGGGGAGTCCTCAACAACACTGCACCAAAGTGAATTCGCAATGGTCGACGCCATGATTCCTGTGCTTAATCCAGCCGGCGTTCAAGAGTTATTGGACTATGGTTTAATTGGGTGGGAGTTATCCAGATATTCGGGATGCTGGGTAGGTCTTAAGTGCATGAAAGATACGATTGACGCGAGTGCAACTGTGGAAGTCAGTCCAAACAGAGTCCAAGTTAAGCAGCCAAAAGACTTTGAGGTTCCTGCCGGTGGCCTAAATATAAGGTGGCCCGACGAGCCCAAAGAGCAGGAAGAGAGATTACACAGGTACAAGATTGATGCAGTAAGAGCATTTGCTCGAGTGAACAAGCTAGACAGGATGGTATTTGAGACTAAAAATCCCAGAATTGGGGTGATAACCTGCGGCAAGTCCTATATGGATGTGATGCAGGCCTTGCAATATTTGGGCGTGGGGGAGCGGGAAGCGAATCGCCTCGGCTTGCGGGTCTATAAGGTTGCTATGACTTGGCCGATGGAGCCCGAAGGCTTAGTTGAGTTTGCCTCAGGATTAAAAAAAATCTATGTAATTGAGGAAAAAAGAGGTTTGATGGAAAGTCAGGTTAAGGAAATTTTATATCACCAAAAAGATATGCCTTTGGTAGTTGGCAAAAAAGATGAGCATGGTAACGAGCTTTTTCCTTCCATTCAGTCATTAAATCCCACCGATATCGCAATAATCCTTGGTAAGGGGCTCCAAAAATTTACTTCTGACCCATCAGTTCAGGAAAATATTGAAAGGTGTGAGAGTTTGTTGGCTCATCCCCCGGCTAAGCCTGCGATGGAACGTACGCCGTATTTTTGTTCAGGCTGTCCCCATAATACCGGCACTCGCCTACCGGATGGGTCAATAGCTCTGTCAGGTATTGGTTGCCATTTTATGGTTCAGTGGACAGACCCAAACACATCGGGTTATACCCAAATGGGAGGCGAGGGTGCAGGTTGGATGGGGGAGGCGCCATTCATAGAAAGATCCCATGCTTTTCAAAATATCGGGGATGGGACTTATTACCACTCGGGGCTATTGGCAATAAGAGCGTCGGTAGCTTCCGGAGTGAATGTTACATATAAAATCCTTTACAACGATGCTGTCGCGATGACAGGAGGTCAACGGGTTGATGGTCCGATGACAGTGCCGCAAATAACACATCAACTAGTTGGAGAGAGTGTTAAAAAAATAGTTGTCGTCACGGACGAGCCACACAAATATGGTGGTAAAGCTGATTTTGCTGAAGGTGTGGAAATTTACCACAGAGATGATTACACCAAGGTGCAAAAAGAGATCAGAAAGATTGAGGGTACTACCGCCATTATTTATGATCAGACATGTGGATCAGAGAAAAGACGGCGGCGGAAGAGAAATTTGTATCCGGATCCTCCTAAGAGGGCCTTCATAAATGATTCAGTATGTGAGGGGTGTGGTGACTGTGGTTTGAAATCAAATTGTGTCTCTGTCACGCCGCTTGAAACTGATTTTGGTCGGAAACGAAAAATTGACCAGTCGGCATGTAATAAAGATTACTCATGTGTAAAAGGTTTTTGTCCAAGTTTCGTTACGGTGCATGGTGGAGGCCTGCGAAAGCAATCCATAAAAAAAACCAAGAATAATTTGGAGGGACTGTTTCCGGTTTTGTCTGAACCAAAACCCGTGGATTTGGATAATGCTTATGGGATAATTGTGACCGGAATCGGAGGGACTGGTGTTGTTACGGTTGGCGCCATTATAGGAATGGCCGCTCACATCGAAGGGAAATCCTTCGGGGGATTAGATATGGCGGGCCTGGCTCAAAAAGGCGGGGCCGTTTGGAGTCACTTACAGGTAGCTCGTAATGATAAGGATATTAAAACAGTCAGACTGGGCAGCGGGGGTGCAAGAGTTCTTATTGGTGGTGATTTGGTAGTCTCTGGCAGCGAGAAAACTCTTGACATGGTGTCTAGCGAAACGAAAGCTGTTGTTAACCTTCATCAACAAATGACGCGGGACTTTACAAAAGATTCTAATTTTCGGTTTCCCAGTGAAGAGCTACAGAAAGATATCTCTGGGCGACTAGGAAGAAAAAACGTTGATTTTGTTGATGCAACAAATTTGGCTACCGCTTTGCACGGCAATTCTATAGCAACTAATATGTTTTTGTTGGGCTACGCTTTCCAAAAAGGGTATATGCCAATTTCATCAGAGGCAATCGATAAAGCGATAGAGCTAAACGGTGTAGCGGTAAAAATGAACCAGACAGCTTTTATGTGGGGCAGGCGAGCTGCTATAGATGTTAAATTAGTTCAAAAGATAGTGTTTGGGGATGACGAGATTGTCGATAAAAAAACAAAAAATGTGGAGGAAAATGAACTTGAATCTATTGTGGAGAAAAGGTATCAGTTTCTCCGTGACTACCAGAATGAAAGTTACGGCTTAAAGTATAAATTTTTTGTCGAGGAAACAAAAAAAAGAGAAAATGATAAGCTGGGTAAGGAAGAGTTAACCAAATTAGTTGCGAAATATTATTTCAAATTATTAGCGTATAAAGATGAATATGAGGTTGCGAGGTTACACTCAGATGATTCATTCAAAAAGAAAATTGCAGAGCAGTTTGAGGGTAACTATAAGCTCAAATATCATTTGGCACCTCCCCTGTTTTCAAGGAGGGACCCGGAGACTGGGGAATTAATCAAAAGAGAGTTTGGTTCTTGGATGTTTTGGGTTTTTTCAATCCTAGCTAAGTTGAAGTTTCTTAGAGGAACAAGGTTTGATATGTTTGGTTACACCACAGAAAGAAAGATGGAAAGAAAATTAATACTTGATTATGAGAATACTATCAAAGACGTTGTAAATAATTTAACTAAAAGTAATTATATGCTCGGGCTAGAGATTGCTAGTATTCCGGAAGAAATCAGAGGTTTTGGACATGTCAAAGAAAAGAATGTCCAAAAAGCCAGAACAAAAGAACGCACACTCATACAAAATTTCCATAATCAAATTAACGAGACTAAGCGAGCTGCATGAAATTTCAAATAGATCATAGGATTTTTTTTGTCTCTATTTTGATTTTACTTTTGGAAGGATTTGTTTTGATGAAACCACTCTATGCGTGGGGTAACACCGGACATCCTGAAAGGCATACTCTTGCATTGTCGTGCGATTTGGAGTCGTTTAACGATGCGATACGGTTTAATATGAACTATAGAGAAGGGGTTATCCAGTTTGACGGTGCGATAAACAAAGTTCCGATTATTAAATCTGATTCCCCATATGGCGGCTTCGACTTTAACATGTTATATATAAAAGAAAATAATAATATTGCGTGTAATATAGTTTTGCCATCAGGGGCATTGATGTGCGCTACGAATGAGGGGGGAATTCTCGTGGGTTTTTGTTTATTAGATTCGGAACAATAAAATTCTTTGCTCTGCTTGATCCTAGGTAAAAAGTCTTGTGTTTCCAAAAAATCGTTTTTTTTGTTGCTTCGTAATCTTTTGGGATTCGTTTGCAGTATACTTCGGCAACCGGTAGGGAGTGCGTCAAATGCCAATGTATGAATATCAGTGTGAGTCTTGCGGATTCGAGTTTGAAAAACTTCAAAAAATGACTGATCAACCTTTGACTCATTGTCCAAGATGCGGCAACGACACTCTAGTTAAATTAATCTCGGCAGCTGGGTTTCAGTTGAAAGGAACAGGATGGTATGTAACAGATTTTAAAGATAAAAAAAAGAAAGTAGCCCCGCAACAAAATTCTAATGATAAAAAGTTAGGCAACGAAAGCGCAAATTCGTCGTCTGAGAAAGAGAGGGGTGAGGCGACGCAAAAAACCGAAAAATCTAACAAGGAAAATATTTCATCACCACCCAGTAAAGAACAGCGGAAAAGCGAACCCAAGAATTTAAATAAAATGAATTGATTATTTGTATATGATTTTATAGGACTTCGCTTTTTTTCAATTAAATGGAGTAAAAAATTTGTGCGAACTAACTATTGTGGACTAGTAAATAAAAAATATCTTGGTAGCAAGGTAAATGTTGTAGGTTGGGTTCATCGCCGGCGAGACCATGGTGGCGTAATCTTTATCGATATCCGAGATAGGGAAGGTATTTTGCAAGTGGTTGTTGATCCTGATTCTGCCGAAGCTTTTGATGTCGCGGAGCAGGTTCGTAATGAATTTGTGATTCAGGTCACTGGCTTGGTTCGGGATCGTCCAGACGGCACAGTAAATGATTCTTTAATCAGTGGACAAGTTGAGGTGCTTGTAGAAAAAATTATTATACTAAACTCTGCAGATCCGCCACCATTTCTCATGGATGATGAGAAAATAACCGAGTCAGTTCGTCTAGAGTACCGCCATTTAGATCTTCGTAGGCCCGAGATGCAGAAAAACATTAGAATTCGCCATAAGGTTGGGATGTTGGTGCGAAATTTTCTAAATAATGAAGGTTTTTTAGATATTGAAACTCCGATGCTCACTAAGTCTACGCCTGAAGGGGCAAGAGATTATTTAGTTCCTTCTCGAATTCATGAAGGTCAGTTTTTTGCTTTACCACAGTCTCCGCAATTATTTAAACAACTTCTGATGATTGCCGGCTATGACCGATACTACCAAATTGTTAAGTGTTTTAGGGATGAAGATTTAAGGGCAGATCGACAACCGGAGTTTACGCAAATTGATATTGAAACATCTTTTCTTCATAGTGATGAAATCATGAAAATGATGGAGGAAATGGTCCGCTATGTTTTTGATAAAAGTGCCGATATAAAATTACCCGACCCGTTCCCTCGTATAAGTTTTCATGATGCGATGGATAAATATGGTTCAGATAAACCAGATATGCGAATCGAACTTGTTCTCACCGAGCTCACTCAAGCTGTGAAGGATGTTGAGTTTAAAGTGTTTAGGGATGCTGTAAATAGGAAAGATGGGAGGGTAGCAGCGCTTAGAGTTCCTAATGGTTCTCAACTCACCAGAAGAGAGATTGACGACTATACTGAGTTTGTAAAGACGCTCGGGGCAAAAGGGCTGGCCTACATTAAAATTAACGATATTGACAATATTGCTGAAGGACTAAATTCCCCCATATTAAAATTTATCTCCGATGATATTATTAGGAAAATTTTACACCTCACGGAAGCTAGGAGTGGTGATATTATTTTTTTCGGCGCAGATAAGCGAAAAATCGTTAATGATTCCCTGGGTGCATTACGATTAAAAGTAGGAACTGAAAAAAAACTTTTATCTAAGCAGTGGATGCCGATTTGGATAGTCGATTTTCCAATGTTTGAGTTCAACGAGGATGAAAAAAAATGGAACTCCTTGCATCATCCATTTACGAGTCCAGCAGAAGGTGACGAAGCATTTTTGAAAGACGATCCTGGAAAAGCCTTATCCAAAGCTTATGATATGGTTATTAATGGATGGGAAATTGGAGGAGGGTCTATTCGTATAAATGATATAAAAATTCAAAAAAAAGTTTTTGAAGCCTTAGATATTTCGGAAACTTTAGCCCAGGAAAAATTCGGATTTTTGATAAAAGCATTAAATTCAGGAGCGCCTCCGCATGGTGGAATTGCCTTTGGATTAGACCGGATCGTAGCATTGATTTGTCAAGTTGATTCAATCAGAGACGTGATAGCGTTCCCCAAAACACAAAGAGCCCAAGATTTATTGGTGGATGCTCCAAATCTCGTAGAGGAAAAACAACTTAGGGAGTTAAATCTTAAATTACGAAAAAAAAATAAGGTTGATGAATAAAGTAAAATAAGTTTATGGTTTATAAAATTCCTATTTCGGTTTTGGTCATATTGTTCACACGCCAACATGACGTGTTGTTGTTGGAGCGTGCTGATCGTCCCGGTTTTTGGCAGTCAGTCACCGGTAGTAAAGAAGATGAAAATGAGAGTTTGGCTACGACCGCCCAGAGAGAGGTAAAAGAAGAGACAGGGTTGAATTTTGACAGAAATCAATTCCTCGACTGGAATCGATCTTTTGACTTTGAGATATTTCGACACTGGAGGGGGCGCTATAAGCCAGGAACTACTCACAATACTGAACATGTATTTAGTCTAATGGTGGAAAATAAGTTGAAAATAGAAATTTCTCCAAGAGAGCACCTATCCTATTGTTGGATCGATCTTAATAGTGCTATTGCTAAAGTTTTCTCATGGACAAATGTGATAGCGCTGAAGGAACTTCCGAGCTATCATATGCTCGTATAGACTGAGAACCTTTATATAATTAAACGTACTGAAAATGGCGGTAAACATGAACGATACAGCCCGCGCTTTTTGTGATTTTCCCGAGCTTTCGGATGATTCTGCCTCCGAGAAAGTCAGAGTATTAAAAGAGAAGCTTGGCAAAAAAATCGTCATACTATCGCACCATTATCAGAGGGCTGACGTTTACAGACACGCTGATTTAGTTGGAGACTCCTTTAAATTGGCTAAACTCGCTGCTAACAGTGAGGCCGAGTACTTAATATTTTGCGGTGTTCATTTCATGGCAGAAGTGGCCGATATATTGTCCAAACAAACGCAACGAGTGATCCTTCCCGACCTCGCAGCGGGATGCTCTATGGCCGATATGGCAAATCTTGCAAAAGTGGAGAGAACCTGGGCTGAATTATCGGAAATAATGAATCCGGATCAATGGATCACCCCTGTCACTTATATTAACTCCGCAGCAGACCTTAAGGGTTTTTGTGGTCGTCACGGAGGAATAGTTTGTACATCTTCAAATGCTGCAAAGATTTTAGATTGGGCTTTTGGGCAAAGAGAGAAGGTTCTTTTTTTTCCGGACCAGCATTTGGGAAGATGGACTGGATTTCAAAAAGGGCTTTTAAAACATCAAATGGTAGTTTGGGATCAAGATCTGCCGATGGGCGGGCTTAGTGAAACCGAAATTGATAATGCAAAAATACTTTTGTGGAAGGGGCATTGCTCGGTGCATCAGATGTTTCAGGCACAACACATTACAAATTTCCGGGAAAAATTCCCTGAAGGTTACGTTATATCGCACCCTGAATGCCGTCTTGAAGTTTGCGAGATGTCAGATTTTGTAGGGTCTACAGAGTTTATCGTCAGTAAAATTAGCGCGGCACCAAGTGGAACCCGTTGGTTAGTTGGGACCGAGTTGAATTTAGTCAATAGATTAGCAGATGAGTTTAAGCCTTTGGGAAAATTAGTACACTTCATGTCGCCGCTTGTATGTATGTGTTCCACCATGAACCGTATCGACCCTCAACACTTGGCGTGGTGTTTGGATAACCTTGTAGAGGGTAGAATAGTTAATCAAATTACTGTCCCCGACGACGACAAAGTAAATGCACTGATTAGCCTTGAAAAAATGTTAGCTGTTTCGTAAAGCAGCAAACCCTCAGTTTTTTTTTTTAAAAACACTTATTACATACTGATTGATTTGATATAATTTGTTTGTAATCAAATTCATTGAGTAGTATTTTGTAAAGATTATGAGAAAAAAGCGTTAAGTTTTTGACGCTGGCACCGATTTTGCTGTTACTGATATAAAAAATTAAGGAGATATCAGGCATGAGTTTGGCAAAAAACGTAGCGATTGTTTCCATTTTTACTCTCTTTTTATCAGCTTATTGTTGGTCAGATGATAAATCTGTTCAGCTAGTTAAGGCTCGACCCGCCAAATTGGGCATAAAATCAAGCACGGCGATTGTCTACGACCAGCTTACCGGGCGGGTGTTATTAAGCAAAAATGTTCAACAAATTTCTTCCATAGCATCAATTACAAAACTGATGACGGCGATGGTAATTCTTGATTCCGGCCTACCTCTTCTTGAACCGATTAAAATAACAAAAGCCGACATTGATAGGTACAAATTATCTAAATCCAAACTGCGAGTTGGTTCTGTCCTGATGAGAGCGGAAATGCTTAAGCTAGCCTTAATGGCTTCCGAAAACCGTGCTGCGTCAGCTCTAGCTCGAACGTTTCCAGGCGGTACAAAAACGTTTGTTGCAGAGATGAATCGCAAGGCTTTGAGACTTGGTATGAAAAATAGTCGGTTTGTGGATTCCACCGGCCTCAGACCCGGTAACGTATCGACAGCGGCTGACCTAGTCAAGTTAGTTGCCATGGCTCATTCCTATCCGATGATAAGAAAATACACTACGGCGGGTAGCTTTAAAGTCGAACCAGTTAGGGGTCATCGCACAAATTCTCTGCAATACGTTAATACAAATCGTTTGGTAAAAAGTCCTCGCTGGGATATTGGTCTCTCTAAGACTGGTTACATAAGAGAAGCTGGGCGATGTTTAGTTATGCAAGCAAAAATTGTTGAACGCCCTTTAATTATAATACTACTAGATTCTTGGGGTAAACTTACGAGAATTGGCGATGCTAATCGAATTCGAAGATGGATTGAAAGTGATTTTTCCAGGCTAAGAGTTAGTGGCTAAAACTTGATTTCTGAGCTTGGTTTATAGAGATTCTCGCGGTTTAAATCTTTGATGTCCCGCCTCCCGCAGAGAGCCATCGTCATATCCAGTTCTTTATGGATAATTTCTAAGGCCTTGGTAACCCCCATTTTGCCCATTGCTCCGAGTCCATAAATAAATGCTCGCCCAATATATGTACCTTTCGCCCCCAAACATATAGCCTTGGCAACATCTTGTCCGGACCGAATGCCTCCATCAAAGTGAATCTCAACTAGTTTTCCTACGGCATCGACAATTGCCGGTAAAATATTGATAGTGGATGATGCCCCGTCTAGCTGGCGTCCTCCATGATTTGAAACGATAATTGCATCAGCGCCAGTCTGAGCGGCACGAATAGCGTCGTCAGCATCAAGTATTCCTTTGATGATTAATTTCCCCCCCCAACGTTTTCGAATCCAATCAATTTCATCCCAATCAAGGCTTGGATCAAATTGCTCGCTGATCCAAGATGCGAGGGACCTGACGTCACTAACTCCATCTACATGACCTACTACGTTTCCAAAGAAATGATTCTTGGTTTGTAGCATTTTCAGACACCATCTCGGTCTAGTTAATACTTGATATATATGCTTTGGGCTCAGTTTGGGAGGAGTTGAGAGTCCGTTGCGGACATCAATATGCCTCTGTCCTAAAATTTGAAGGTCCATGGTCACAACCAACGCACCACAATTCGCCGCTTTTGCTCGATCGATAAGCCGTTCCATAAATTTTTTATCACGCATTACGTACAGTTGAAACCAAAAAGGTTTTTTGGTATTTTCTGCAACAGACTCAATGGAGCAGACGCTCATGGTTGATAATGTAAAAGGAATGCCAAAATCCTCTGCCGCCTGCGCAGCCAATATTTCCCCGTCGGCATGTTGCATACCTGTTAGGCCGGTAGGAGCTAAGGCAACAGGCATAGTGACATTTCGGTTGATCATTTTTGAACTTAAATTTCTGTTGGTTAAATCTACTGCTATCCTTTGTCGAAATTTTATTTTCTTAAAATCCTCCACATTCGCTTTAAATGTTGATTCGGACCATGATCCAGAATGGTTGTAATCAAAAAACATTTTTGGCACCCTCTTTTGGGCAAGTTTTTGTAGATCTTTAATTTCCAAAATGTGCATTAAATTTACCTTCTGTATTTGATATATAATCACTATTATAGCAAATGTTGTCGGGTGAATTACAATCAACCGGTTTTTGATTGGCAGGGATAATTTATGTTAATACACACTTCTAAATTTCGTCTTTTGAGTATGGAGTTTGAGCATTTGGAGGCGATAATAGCTGGTGAAAATCGATTACAGGAAATCTTGAATGTAACTGTTCCCGCTAATTGGCCAATCAAGCCGGAAGCTTTCGCTGCATTGTTAAATATGAAAGAAGAGTGTCAGTTAAGAATCCTTCATGGGTGGTGGTTCTTCTTCATTTTTGATCCCGTGCGAAGACACTTAGTTGGTGCAACGGGTTTTAGAGGTTTTCCTGATTCTGATGGTAGGATAGAAGTTGGGTATGAATTGACACCAGCGTTTTCAAAAGAAATGGTGGATGAAGAAATACTGAAGTCTTTGATTGGTTTTGCTTTTACTCGCCCCTCAGTGCAGAGCGTTATTTTACGATCAGCTGGTTCTTTGGATAAAGATTACGTGAGAGTTTTGCGAAATGTTGGAATGACTAAATATCTAAGTACAAAGGCTCAAATTGAATGGCGGGTTTCTCGTGATGTCTACGAAAGTTGAGGTATCATTTTTTTCAGAAACCGGCTCAATAGGTGCTTCTGGGTGAAGAATTATCGAAAAGGTTCTACCAAAAATAGGCAGTGGCGGTCTCGGCTCAGGAAATGGCTGCCATCCTCCGAGAGAGTTAAGAAAAATAAATTTGTAAATTGGTTAGGCCCGACGATAAACCATTCAAGGTTATGGCAACTCAATCGACATGGTGTGGCTCTTGGTTTGGCTATTGGTCTTTTTTTTGGATTTTTGATACCTTTTTTGCAAATACCATTTGCTGCATTTGTGGCCGTCTGGTTAAGAGCAAATCTTTTGGTTACTGTTGTTAGTACACTTATTTCCAATCCTTTCACTTATGCTCCGATTTATTTTTTTGCCTATCAAGTTGGTTCCCTTCTAATAGGCGATACGCAAGTGGTAGCCGCACAAAACACAGGTTATGGGGATAATATACCAGACAACCTTGACACTAATTTCTACGCTGTCTTGGCGCATTTTTTTTCACTTGGCAAGCCTTTATTCTTAGGGCTGGGAACTTTGGCAGTTGTGGCGGGCGCAGTTGCTTACGTGGGTGTACTTTTAATTTGGCGACTTATAATTTTAGTTGAATGGAATCATCGCAAGGCTAGGCGTTGAATTGTAAAAAGTAAATTAACAAATACGACGCCAACATTATAGCTACCCACATTACCATACTACTCGTCGGCCAATTTCTGGCTAGAAGCCCGGTGGGATGATGATGGTGCTTAATTTTTTCAAATAATGAAAGGATTTGTGATTTAAGATTTGAGCAAAAAGAAGTATATGTCGCGAAAACACTATCGTTAGCTTTTTTTGATATTGCCCGAAAGATTTTTCTGAAAATCCAATCGGTGTCTAAGTTAACTGATTTCAATTCAGGTGGATATATCCCGGTTCTCATTAGTACCGCGAAGGCTAGGGCAGAGAAGACGAGAAGCTGTAATTGAGACAATACATGGCCCCATGTGTATGGCTTATAATTTACTGCGAAGGGAAGGATTTGATAGAAAAAATCTGGAAAACAGCCAATACCGACACACATGGTTGCGGCTATGCCCATAGCGATTAACATATTAGGAGGTGCTTCTTTGCACCGAAATCCAGAGTCGTGGGCAAAGAACGCGAAAAACGGTATTTTAATACCTGCGTGATGAAATACTCCCGCAGATGCGAAGAGTAAAACTAACCAAACCAAAACATGATCTTGGTATAATGCGGCGGACATAATCATTGACTTCGCCACAAATCCACTGAACAATGGAAACGCGGATATTGAAGCAGCACCGATTATACAAAAACAGGCGGTCCAAGGCATTGATTTATAGAGTCCCCCTAGATCACTGCCGTTAACGGTTCCCACACGGAATAGTACCGCACCCATTGACATAAAAAGTAGCGATTTATAGAGAATATGAGCGAAGGCGTGAGCTACTGCTCCGTTTATCGCGAGTTCGGTACCTATGCCAATGCCCACCACCATAAACCCCAACTGATTATTAAGGCTGTATGTAAGTACTCGCCGCAAATCATTTTCTATAACAGCATAAAATATCGGAAACGTTGCCATGACTGCTCCGATAAAAATCAATATTTCTGTTCCTGCAAACCCCCTTGCCAATGCATAAATTCCTAATTTAGTACTGAACACCGACAACGCTACTGTTCCAATTTCCGTTGATTCAGGGTAGGCGTCGTGAAGCCAGTTATGCAGCAATGGAAAAGCGGATTTTACTCCAAAAGCGATAAATATCAGGATTACTCCCGGCTGATCCAGACTCATAGAGGTAAATTCGATGGAACCTTGAGACTTAGAATAGAAAATAGCCCCGATTAAAAGTAGCATTCCTGAGAGAATATGAGTAATTAAATATCTCATACCCGATTTATAAGCCCTATCAGTTCTTCTTGCCCAGATTAAGATTACGGAGGATATGGCTGTTAGCTCCCAGAAAATAAACAATGTGATAAGGTCTCCGGCGAACACCGCTCCGATCGCACTACCCGCGTAAACAAACGTTGCTGCTTGTTGTAGTACATCATCCGAATGCAAGGCGTAAATAGCGTTTAGAAAAGCTGCTATTAGGAAAACGTAGCCAAAGATCTGGCTAAGCTTGTCAACTCTGACAGAGCTTAGTGTATATCCAAGAAATTGTAATTCACCGTGAATTCCAATGGGAAGTATTAGAAGGTGTACAAAAGCAACTGCCGGTATAAATATCAAACACAGTTTGCGTAATGAGCCGGGAAAAAATGGAAGAATTAAACCACCCAAAATTAATATGAACGCTGTCGGAAAATTAAGTGTCATAATAATCCTCGTTTCTCATGACAATTTTCCTCAAGACCTTTGCTACTAAAACCAAAATGACGCATCCCACAAAACCGTAAACTCCGTAGAAACCAAACAACTCCGCAGTTTTAAAATCTTCGTGGCGATGAATGACAAAGTCTCCAAGAATTAAGAAAATACCAATTGTCCAAAGTGCAATATAAATTTTTGTGATGTTTGCTTTTTTATCCAACCAATATTTTTTTTTATTCATAATTAAAATACCTTTAATACGCCGGTGCAATTTGATATCCAAGGGATATGATTTGATCAGAGAAGAAAAAGAGAGCAATAGACAGTATCCCTGTTGACGCCATCGCTATGATTATAGCGGTTGGAGCTTCTCCGTGATTTTTTGAGTTATCGTCTGTCCTAAAAAAAGCAGCATATATAATAGGCAGAAAATACGCGGCATTTAGTAAAGTGCTTATTATGATTACAGCTACGACAAAAGTTTCTTGCGCATCAAATGCGCCCGATAATATATACCATTTGCTAAGAAAACCAATTGCAGGTGGAATACCTATTAGTGAAAGCGCCCCGATAGTAAAAGCTATCATTGTGATTGGCATTCTTTTGCCGATCCCATTTAATTCGCTTACCTTAGTTTTTTTTGATGCTGTATATATAGCTCCTGCTGCAAAAAATAAAGTAATTTTGCTGAAAGCATGGGCAACGATATGTAGGGCGGCACCCATTACAGCGATCGGTACGAATAATGCTACTGCCAAAATGACATAAGATAGTTGGCTGATGGTCGAATACGCCAATCTCGTTTTTAAGTTATCTGACTTTAAGGCCACAACCGATGCCGCGATAATAGTAAAACCCGCTAAATACATTAACCAAGATCCGCCGCTAATCGTCTCTAAATTCGCTATTCCAAAAACGTACACCAAAATTTTCACAATACTAAAAACTCCAGCTTTAACAACAGCAACAGCATGCAGAAGTGCACTTACCGGTGTTGGGGCGACCATGGCAGCTGGCAACCATCTGTGAAAAGGCATTATCGCTGCTTTCCCTACACCAAAAACGTAAAGCGCCATTAAAATTAGAGGTATGGAGGTTTGTAACTGTTCATGATTAAAAATTCCATTGGGTGTAAACTCTAGCGTTCCTGTGAAAAGCCACGTCCAGCCTATAGCTAAAAGAAAAAATAGAATGGAAGTACTCATCAATATTCCTAGGTATATTCGACCACCATGTCTGGCTTCATGTGTCCCATGGTGAGTAACAAGAGGGTAAGTGCATAGAGTGAGAATCTCATAAAACAAAAAAAGAGTGATTAGATTCCCTGCATACGCGATACCCATCGTGCTCGAAAGGGCAATAGCGAAACAAACGTAGAAACGGGTTTGATTTTTTTCCTTGTTAGCCCGCATGTATCCAATCGAATAAATTGAATTTATAATCCATAGGCTTGAGGCTACTAACGCAAATAGCAGTCCCAATGGCTCTATTGAGAAAAGAAGTTCCACATTAGGGATTATTGTCATTAACGCGAATTCAGGCCTTTCCCCATCTAGTATGTCGGGGAGATATTGGGCGTTGAATAGAAAAAGAAAGATCGCAGTTATAAGTGTTATGGTTTCCCTTATGTTGGGCAATTTACGTGAGGCCCCTATGAGGAGAGCCCCGATTACCGGGATTAAAACGGAAAAAAATATACTTGTTTCGCTCATTGTCTGGTGTACTCCAGCAATACTCTTGCAGCCTCACTGGCAGAATCAACACTAAACTCAGTATGGAATCCAAAAAACAAGCAGGCTAAGACGAATAAAACAGTTACGGTAGCCATACTAAATGGAATTTTTGAGCCTAGCTCAATCGTGTTGTCCTCGGCGTCAGTCACAAAGTATGCTGTTTCCACGAAACGCCATATGTACAAGATTGCTAAAAGCGAGCTCGCTAAGATCATAGCCGCTAACCACCACCATCCTCTCTCTAACACAGCAAGTATTAAATACCACTTACTAATGAAACCCGCGGTTCCCGGAACACCAATTAAACTTAGGCCGCAAAGTACCATTCCAAAGCTTGTCCATGGCATCTTTTTTCCGAGTCCCTTAATTTTAGTAAAAGTTGGTTGCCCGATTTGGAAGGCAACTATTCCCAGCAAAAGAAAAATAGCGCCCTTAGTAATGGCGTGGTTAAAAAGATGCACGATACTTGCTGTCAAGGCAGTTTGTGATGCAAAACTTGCACCGAGTGTAATATAACCAATTTGAGCGACGCTCGAATAAGCAAACATCCTCTTAACATCGTCTTGGTATATTGCGACTGTAGAAGCTACAAACATAGCGACTATTGAAAGAACTAAAAGCACCTCTCCAAGTGGAAGTTCCGAAAAAATTTGAGATTTCCCGAAAACATCGTATGCAAACCTTAGCAAAAGATACACCGCTACTTTTGTGGCAGTGGCCGCTAAAAAAGAAGTAGCCACAGAGGGCGCGAAAGCGTATGCATTTGGAAGCCATAAATGCAATGGAAACAATGCTAACTTCAATGAAATTCCAACTGTTAAAAACGCAAGGGCAGCTAGTTGGGGTTGGGCGAGATCCATATCACCAAGCCGTGAGGCGAGGTCATATAAATTTAAAGTGCCTGTCATGAGGTACAGCAGGCCTATGCCAATCACAATAAAAGTAGCCCCAATTGTTCCTAGGATCAAATATCGAAATGCTGCGTACAAGGCGAGTCTGCTTTTACCTAAAGCAATCAAAACGTAAGTTGAAAGCGAAGAAATCTCTAGAAATACAAAAATGTTAAAGGCATCGCCAGTGATGGTCACTCCAAGCAAACCGGTTAAACACAATAAGTAGGAAGTCCAGAACAAATAATGTCGGTTGGTATCGATTTCGCGTTTAAGACTCGGATAGGCATAGGCCGTAACCAAAGCTCCAATCGACGATACTATAAGAAGGATATAGGCATTGACGTTATCTACACGATACTCTATTCCCCAAGGAGGAGACCAGTTACCCATCTCATAAGATATCACTCCCAATTGCTGTACTTGGAGAAAAAGTCCAATTGAAACCATAAAGGTGAGAGAGCTAGCAATCAACGCAATTAGCCATGCTATGCGAGGATTTCTAAAAAAAACACAAATCGGTGCTGCTACGAGTGGTATTACCACTTGCAGTGCTGGGAGTTGGGAACTAAGCATCGTTGTTAGCCCCAAGGTCAATATCTTGTATTTTATCTTCCTCTAACGTTCCATATGCCTCATAGATCCTTACAACTAAAGCTAAGCCCAACGCTATGGTAGCAACGCCAACAACAATGGCTGTTAGTATTAATACATGCGGAAGTGGGTTCGCATAGACTTCTTGATTGGAAACAAAAATAGGTGCAGTTCCGCCAAATATTTTTGCCGGCGATATGTAAATGATATAAACCGCCGATTGGAAAATCCCGAGACCAACTAATGTTTTGATAAGATTCTCGGACGCAATCACGATGAATAGTCCCATTACAATTTGGAACATTGCAATCCAATAGTTGATGTTATCAAATAAATCCATCAGCTCTCCCTGCGTCTTCCAACAAACATGTAGAATATGATTACCATTACAGCAAAGACAGTTATACCAACCCCTAACTCAATTAAGAAAATTCCGTAATGCTGTCCGTGAACCGCATCCTGCGCCAAAACTGAATAATCAAGAAAATCACTGCCACGGTATATCCCGATCATACCGACAAAAATGTAAAGCGAGACTCCGGTGGCTGTCAGAACCTCCACTACTCTGGGAGGAATAAGCTTTTTTGTATTCTCAAGACCATAAATTAAACTATAAAAAATTAAGCCTGCCGCAAGGATGACACCGGCCTGAAAACCGCCACCGGGTCCAAAGTCTCCGTGAAATTGAACGTAAAGAGCGAAAACGACTATGAAAGGAATCATCGCTTTACTGACTACTCGGAGCAATCGATCATAATCCCTCATGCTTTCTCCTCACCCTTACCCTTTCTACGTTTACGCCTTAATAATGCTATTACACCAACTCCCGCTGTGAAGATTACCGTGACTTCACCAAGGGTATCAAAACCCCGATAACTGGCTAGGACCGCCGTTACCATGTTTGGTACTCCTGTCTCCGTGGGACCAAGTTGGATATATCTCGGAGCTACGTGTTGATGAATTGCGCTATTCGAAATTCCAAATTCTGGCAAACCCAATGTTCCGTAAATCAATAGGCCTACGGTGATAAAAGCAATGGCAAGCGGAAGAAGAGGTTTACGAAGTGGTGCCGCCTCTTCCCCTTTAGTTAGATAAAGGGTGCCTAGCAAGAGTACGGTCGTAATTCCAGCTCCAACAGAGGCCTCTGTCATAGCCACGTCCACCGCATCAAGAACGACCAGAACAGTAGCCATAAGAAAGCTGTACAGGGAGCCAAGAATGACAATGGCAAAAAGATTTTTTGTTCGGGCAATAACAATAGTTGTGATTGCCATCATAAACAATAAAGAAGTGTTGATTAATGTATCAATTCTTATTCATCCTTTTTCTTAAAATACTGCACACCTTTGACCACGGCAGCGCGAGCTAATGCGTGAGTTGCGGTAGGACTTGTAAAAAATACCAGAAGTGCAATGAAGAGCAGTTTGATGCTGATAAGGCTAACACCTGATTGAAGAAGCATTCCGAAAATTAAAAAACCAGCGCCTAAGGTCTCGATAACACTTGCGGCGTGCAATCTTGTAAAAAAATCAGGCATTCTTATTAAGCCAATTCCACCAATAATACAAAACGATCCCCCTAAGGCTATTAGGAAGAAGCTAAGAACGTCCACCCATTCATTCATCAGTTTCTCCTCGAGTATAGCTGTTTCCGTCGTCTCCCAAATCACCAAAACGGAAAAATTTTAGTATTGCTATAGTTCCAACAATATTTAAAAGTCCGTAAACAATCGCCAAATCAAGGAAATCTGGTCGACCACTTAGAAATCCATAAACCGCAATTAGTAGGACCGCTATGGTCCCTGCGGTGTTTACCGCTTGGGCACGATCGAAGATTGTTGGCCCCTTTATTGCTCTAAAAAGACTGGTGGCTAGGGTAAAAAGCAAACAGATGGCGGCTAATTCGAACATAATTATTACTCTAAATGAGTAACCCTCTTGTCCATATCGCCTTTCTTGAGATCTTCAAGACTCTGGTTTTCGAGAGCATGGACCAAAATAGTTTCCTTGTTAATTTCAACAGCAATCGTGCCCGGGGTGAGAGTAATAGAATTAGCGAAGATTGTTCGACCCAAATCTGTTTTTTGGCTTAGGTTAACATTATCCATTTTGGGAGAAATTGGTAACGATGGAGATAAGATTAGTTTGGATACCTTTAGGGCTGAAACACAAATCTCCTTAAGGAGCCAAGGCCAATAAAGAAATATCACAGAAAAAGCATGGCCAATTGGATGTCCCTCATGATCAATAACCTCCATTCGTTTTGCAAACCAGACAGTAAGTGCAGCAATTAGACTCCCTGCGGAGATTAGGAAAACATTATAAATGCCTGATAAAAGCAACCAAAATGTAAACAGTACAATAAAGAGACTTAATGATCGCATAGTTAATGTGTGACAACTGTATTTTTGAAACGAGTAGTAATTGTAGCAGGTTGTTATTTACTGACAACCGGCTAAGCGAGATCGGTAAGCCTTATAAAGCAATCTTAGTACATGTTTTCAAATGGTATGATTGGGTCATTTATAAATAAGTAGATATTAAATAAAGGGTCGCGTAAGATCGTTGGTCAAGAATTGCGAGTGTTATCGACAAAAGTGCAAGCTTAATTTGGTATGTCTTTTAGTATAGTTTGGGCTATTATTAACCCAATCGAGATTAGATAATAGTGAGAGAATAGAGGAGGATTAAGGGAAATGGGAGAAGAAAAAAAGTTGAAAACATCAAAAAATACTTCACAAAGTTCTAGGCGACGTTTTATGAGTAAAGCAGCTTTAGCAGGCGGCGCTACTGCTTTGGCATCCCTCGCTGGCTGTGGTGTGGGAGGAAATAATAATCAGCAATCGGCTCCGGAGGCGAGTGGGGCAGCATCCGGAAGTGATCTTCCGGAGGTTAAACTTAAGGTACAGGCTGGATTTCCAGCTAAAGATCCACTTTTTGAGGTGGCCCAGCAAATTTATGGATACGTAAAAGATCTATCAGGCGGTAGGATGACGGTCGAACTTCTGCCAGCGGGTGCCGTTGTCGGCGCCCTAGACCAAGCCGATGCAGTTCATCAAGGTGTTTTGGATGGTAGTCATGCTGTGCCAGCTTATTGGTATGGAAAAAACGATGCCCTTTCTTTATTTGGAACAGGCCCTTACCTTGGAGCGGATGCGAATACGATATTAGCGTGGCTTGAATATGGAGGAGGTCAACAACTTTATACCGAAATGTATAATGATGTGCTGAAACTAGATGTTGTTCCTCTGGCTTATGGTGGGATGATGATGCAGCCTTTGGGGTGGTTCCGTAAAGAAGTAAAGTCGGCGGATGAATTTAAAGGAATAAAATACCGGACGGTAGGTCTAGCAATTGATGTTTTCAAAAATATGGGAGCATCGGTAGTTGCGATTCCCGGAGGTGAGATCGTCCCCGCCCTTGAGAGAGGTGTTATTGATGCGGCGGAATTTAATAACCCTGCATCCGACATGGCATTGGGATTTCCAGATGTCTCCAAAGTATGCATGGTGCAAAGCTATCACCAACCATCGGAATTTTTTGAAGTACTGCTCAACAAACGGGTTTGGGATGGTCTTCCGGAACAATACAAAGCTATTTGGAAGATTGCCGCCAAAGCCGCTTCGGCTCAAATGAGTTGGCATACTATCGACCTTTTTTCCAAAAAATATGTCGAACTGCGAGATGAAAGAGGTGTCGAGTTTATAAAAACACCAGACGATATTCTTAAAGCTCAGCTCAAAGCTTGGGATAAAATCATTGAGGATAGAGGCAAATCTAACCCTCTTTTCACGAAGATAGTGGATTCTCAAAAAGATTTCATGAAACGGGCTGTTGCTTATCAAACGACCTTTATCGCTAATCCAAAGCAAGCTTTTGATCATTATTTTGGTTGAAATTTAATTAATCTAAGCTAACGGGTGGGGAACGGTTTAAACCCCACCAGCTTATACTTTATCGGCCTCGGGAGGGAAGTTGGGAGTGGAAAAACTTCAACCAGTAATTAATTTTTTAAGTGAATGGTCAGGAAAAATATTTGCTTGGTGTGTCTTGATACTCACGTTGATTGTATGTTACGACGTAGTGATGCGTTATTTGCTAAACAATCAGACGCAATGGGGTTTCGATGTGGCCTACATACTTTATGGAACGATGTTCATGATGGCTGGGGCTTATACCCTATCGCGAGGCGGCCATGTTAGGGCCGATATGGTTTACCGAACGCTGTCTCCTAAAACTCAAGCTTGGTTCGATCTTATTCTTTACTTTTTATTTTTCCTTCCGGGGATTGTGGCCTTGGTTTACGCTGGAGTGAAATTTGCCGGTAATTCTATTGCAAATCAAGAGGTGTCTAGCGTGACTTCATCCGGAGTTCCTATTTATCCGTTTAAAGTTGTCATACCAGTTGCTGGATTCCTATTGCTTTTGCAGGGGCTCTCAGAAATTAACAGATGTGTCGTTTGTATAAGAAATGGTCAATGGCCTGCTCGTCCAGATGATGTTGAAGGGGATGATGTTGAGGATTTGCAAGCCACATTTCAGGAAGAAAGATCGTCGGAGGAGAAATCGAAATGAACTTTTTACGATCTATCAAGTTTGACGCTAAAACCATTGGTTTCAGCATAGTTGCTCTTGTTATCTTAGCCTATGTTTTATTTTTACCGCCACCCTCCCAAATTACCCATCCTCATCTTGCAATGGTTATGCTGGGAATGATTATTTGCTCGATTATTTTCGGTTTCCCTATAGCATTCACCCTTATTGGATTAGGTATGCTATTCGGTTTTGTAGCTTTTGGAAAACCTGGGATGGCGTTTCTTGAAAATCCCGTGTTTGCAACAATGGTCAGTAGAACCTACGGGGTAATGACTTTAGACGTAATTATTGCAGTACCACTATTCATATTTATGGGCTACATCGTGGAGAGATCTGGAATTATTGATCGACTTTTTAGAAGTTTGCAGGTTGCTATGTCTGGCGTTCCCGGTGCTCTGGCTGTTGCTACGATCCTAACGTGTGCCATGTTCGCTGCAGCTACAGGTATCATAGGAGCAGTGGTTACCTTGATGGGACTTTTGGTACTGCCTCCAATGTTGAAGGCGGGGTATAATGTTAGACTATCCGCTGGCTCTATTGCGGCTGGAGGCTGCCTAGGTATACTTATTCCACCCAGCGTGCTTTTGATTCTTTATGGTTCTCAGGCTGGAGTCTCAGTCGTTCAGCTATACATGGGAGCCATCATTCCGGGGTTGATGTTGGCGGGTATGTACATAGGATATGTTGTAGTACGAGTTTTAATGAGGCCGGGGGACGCGCCAGTGCTGCCTGCAAGTGAAAGAGTAGCGTCATTTAGCAAGGTTTTCAGTATGTTGCTCACATCATTTATTCCCCTCGCACTTTTGGTTGGATCAGTTTTGGGGAGTATTCTTTTTGGTATAGCAACTCCGACTGAGGCAGCAGCTGTCGGAGCTTTAGGAGCGGCCTTACTTGCAGCAGCATATAGGCGTTTAGATTTTTCCCGGATAAAAGAATCGGTATTTCTTACTTCCAGAACTACCGCAATGGTTATTTGGTTGTTGGTTGGTTCACAGGTATTTTCGTCCACATTTGCAATTCTTGGCGGGCAAAACCTTTTAGAGAGTTGGGTTTACTCTATGGACTTGTCTCCGGGCGGTTTCTTGTTTATTTCGCAGTTGTTGATTTTTTTATTGGGATGGCCGCTGGATTGGACGGTGATTATAATCATTTTTGTTCCTATATTTTTGCCCATGTTACCCAATTTTGGAATTGACCCATTGTTTTTTGGGCTGCTGACCGCTATAAATTTACAAACCGCATTTTTATCGCCACCGATGGCAATGTCGGCTTACTACCTTAAAGGCGTGGCGCCACCGCAAGTACAATTAACTGATATTTTTATGGGAATGATCCCGTTCATGATGCTACAGATAACAGCGATGGTGCTCCTGGTGTTATTTCCAGCTATCGGGCTATGGTTGCCTCAAATGTTTTACCAGTAAAGAATGGTAGATGAGGATGAGTGATTACGTTTTAGTTACTCGCAAATTTTTCCCAGAAACTATTGATTTTCTTAAAGAAAGATTTAATGTTTTTGATAATCAAAAAGACATATCTTTCGACCGAAGGCAATTAATTGATCATATGCGTGACGCGATTGGGGCCCAAATCTCGACCTCAGAAATAGTCGACACTGATCTACTTGATCGTTGTAAAAAGCTTCGAGTTATTAGCAACACAGCGGTAGGGTATGACAATATCGATATAGAAGCTTGTACGGAACGTGGAGTGATGGTGACAAATACCCCAGGTGTGTTAGATGAAACAGTCGCTGATTATGCTTTGGGTCTCACAATTGCCGCGTGCAGGCAAATTCCTCGGTATGAGATGTACCTCAGGGAAAGGAAATGGGAAAAATCTCCGTTTACGGATCTTCTCAGTCGTGATGTAAATGGAAGTGTTTTTGGTTTTATGGGTTTTGGGCGTATAGGGCAGGCTATAGCAAGGAGAGCCATTTCTTTCCGAGGAAGCGTTTTGTATCATACGCGAAATGCATTGCCAAGGAGTGTGGAAGAGAGGCTATCTGCTACCTTTGTTTCTAAACAAGAACTGCTGGAAAAATCTGATATTATTATTTTAATTCTTCCGCATACTCCAGAGACTCATCATTTCATAGGCGAGCAGGAATTGTCTTTAATGAAAAAGGATGCCGTATTGGTGAATATGGCTCGAGGAGGTATTGTGGATGATACTGCTCTAGTAGAAGCATTAGAAAAAGGAAGTATTTTTTCTGCTGGGTTGGATGTTTATGAAAACGAACCAGACATAAACCCTGATTTTTTTAGGCTTCGTAACGTTGTTTTATCTCCGCACCTAGGCAGTGCGACAATAAAGACAAGAAAGGCGATGGCTATGAAAGCTGCAGTAAATTTAGCCAAAGCCTTGGACGGAGAAATCCCTCCAGATTTAGTGAACCCTGGTTGCCTAGCTTAAGTCTGTTTTTGGTTATCGTCGCCGCCATGATAATGAGTAATTAACTTTTCAATTGTTAATCCCTGTATTAAGATCGAAAACACAACAACAGCGTAAGCTGCGGTTAAAATAATGCCTTTATACTCCATGGTGTCCGGAAGTGATAATGCCAAAGCTATGGAAATTCCTCCCTTTAATCCAGCCCAAGTAAGTATTGAGATCTCTCCTCTCTCTTTTTGAACAATTGCGCTTAGAAAGGTAAGAGGAGTAGCCACCGCAATCCATCTAGCAACAACTGCTACACCGACCGAAATAGCGCTAATAATCCATACAGAAATTTCCGACGATAACATGATTACTTGGAAACCAATAAGTACAAAAAGCGCGGCATTGAGAATCTCGTCAACTAAATGCCAAAAATCAGTGACATGAACCTGTGTTTTTTCGCTCATGGCCAAATTTCTACCGGTATTACCAATAAATACCCCGGCTATAACCATCGCAATTGGGCCGGAAATATGTAGGGCAATAGCAAGAGAATATGCACCTGTTACAAGCGCGAGAGTGGCAATAATCTCAACCACATAGTCATCTATCTGGCGCATCAAAAGGAATGTTGTGTAGCCTGCAACTATTCCAAGAAGAGCTCCGCCAAAAGCATCTCGAACAAATAGACCTAATATCGTGTTGGCATCAGGAGCGGAGGCACTATGGATCCCAGTAGTGCTTCCAAAGGCTATAGTCACTAGCACGGAGAATACAACAACCGCGACTCCGTCATTAAAGAGACTCTCTCCCCCGATTATAGCTTCCAATTGTTTTGGGACTTTTAGGCGTTTTAGTAGCGCCATTACCGCTACCGGATCTGTTGGTGAGACAATTACTCCAAAAATTAGGCAGTAGATAAACTTAATTTCATATCCGAAAAAACCGGTAACAAAATAGAAAACCAATCCATTCAAAAACGTGGAAATAAGGACTCCGGCTGTTGCTAGTAGCGAGACATGTAACTTTGCTTTTAATAGTCCATTTAAGTCAACGTGAAGCGCTCCGGCAAACAAGAGAAAACTAAGCATCCCGTGCATTAAGGTTCGGTTGAAATCAATTTCATTCAACCAAGCACTGATTTGGGCGGAGACACCGATCTGGGGTAAAAGCGTATCAGTTGTCAAGACCAATATTCCGGCTATCAACGCAATTAATGCAAGCCCAACTGTCAATGGCAATCTTAAGAAACGATAATTTAAATATCCAAAAATAGATACGCACACTAGTATTATAGCTGGTAGTTCGAGCATTAAGTTCTCCTCCGCTGTCGATGTATGTCTAGCCTTCGCTTTTTTTTAAATGATACCCTAGACTATGCAAAGTGATAAAGAAAAAAAGCGTGAAAGCTAATAATAAAGTTATCGCAAAAAAAATGCGGCTTTCGTCCATTGACAAGAACAATAAGAGATTTAATACTGGTGGCTAGCTAAAGAAGGGGGGGGGGTATGAAAACAGTGAAGCAAATGATTGACGAAAAATCTCAAGAACTTCTTTTTGTTTCACCCGATGAGACAGTTTTTGTAGCAC
>PAHB01000067.1 GCA_002704665.1 Pseudomonadota bacterium | reverse complement strand
GAAGTAGCGACTCCCTTTCCTCCCTTAAAGTTGAAAAAAATAGGAAACAAATGTCCCAAGAAGACAAATACCGCTGAAATGCCAATCAGTATATTTGGGTCATTAGCATAAAACGAATACTCTTTAGCTGCTAAAACTACCAAGACTCCCTTCATCAAATCCCCAAGTAAAACCAAATAAGCAGCCATTTTATTTCCCGTTCTTAAAACATTGGTAGCACCAGCATTTCCAGACCCATAATCTCTGGGATTAGGCAATCGCATAATTCGGCTGACTATATATGCAAACGATAAAGACCCTATAAGGTAACTTGCGACGCCGCCTATTAGATATAACATTTCGTAAACTTTATCCTCTTGGGTGGTGCGCAGAATGTATTTGCTTAAGCCGCTCGCGAGCAACGTGTGTGTATATTTGTGTAGTCGATATATCCGAGTGACCAAGTAACAACTGCACCACACGAAGATCAGCACCATGATTCAGCAAATGAGTCGCAAAAGCGTGTCTTAAAGTGTGCGGAGAAACCTTAACTTTTATACCCACTGCGTTTGCATACCGCCTCAATCGAAACCAAAAAGCCTGCCGAGTGATGTTGGGTCTATTCCTACCTTTGTCTGTTACGAATAACTTGTTAGATGATAGATTTTTCAATATTTTGCCTCTTGCATTATCTAAATACATATCAATGCAACCTAGGGCTTCCTCCCCCATTGGAACAATACGTTCTTTACTACCCTTACCAATAACTTTTATTACACCCACTTTTCTGTCAAGTTGCACCAAATCAAGGTTTACCAACTCTGAGACTCTCAGGCCGCTTGCATACAGAGTTTCTAACATAGCTTTATCACGCAAACCAAATTGATCTTTAACATCTGGAGCGGCAAGAATCTGTTCGACTTGGGACTCGCTTAAATGCGAGGGAAGAGTTTTCGGAATTTTCGGAGAAATTATATCTGCTGTCGGATCGCTTTCAATTTCGCCATCGCGAACCATAACCTTGTAAAAGCGCCGCAAACTTGACAAACATCGCCGCGTGGAGGTGGGTTTTAAGCAGGACTCAAACCTCGCAACCAAATAATGATTTAAATCACTCTTAGTTGCAGACAAAAGGCCCTTTGATCCATTTGTCTCCAGCCAATTACTCCAGCCGTAAAGGTCATGTTTGTAACTATTTCTTGTGTTTGAAGATAGCCCATCCTCGAGCCATATTTTACTTATGAAATCCTGAATCAGTTTTTGATTAGCTTCCATCGCTACATTAATTCTCTGTGGAACCATGAAGGCGTGGTCAATTCGAAAATGGAGTGCCTTAAGCTTTTTTCACGGTTCTCAACTGCAATTTCTCTTTAATTCTGGCCGATTTACCCGAGCGTTTTCGCAAATAGTAGAGCTTGGCTCTACGCACATCGCCGAACCTCTTGACTTCTATACTTGCTATAAGCGGAGAATAAACTTGGAAAGTCCTCTCAACTCCTTCTCCAGCAGAAATTTTGCGCACTACAAAAGAGGAATTTAACCCTCGATTTCGCTTTGCAATAACAACTCCCTCATAGGCCTGAACTCTCTTTCTGTCGCCTTCAATCACATTAACGTTGACAATGACTGTATCTCCCGAGTTAAAGTCAGGCACATTCTTGCCCAACCGGGATATCTCTTCGCGCTCTAATTCATTTATTAAATTCATATTTACACTCCGTGTGGGTATTTTACACCTATTTCGTTTTTAAATTCTTCTAAAAGATCCGATTCTTCTACATCTAAAGTAATTTTTTCTATTAATTCTGGCTTTTCTAACCAAGTTTTTCCCAATGATTGCTTTTTCCGCCAACGATTTATTTCCTTGTGATTACCAGACAACAATACTTCTGGAATAGTGTAAGGTCCGAAAATCTCAGGTCTGGTGTACTGAGGGTAGTCTAACAATCCGTTTTCAAAAGACTCGCTCTCAACAGATTTACCTTGGTGTATTGCACCTGGAATTCTTCGAACTAGAGTATCAATTACCACCATCGCTGGTAGTTCTCCTCCAGAGAGAACGTAGTCTCCGATCGAAATCTCACAATCGATACTTGACTCTATTACTCTCTCATCTACACCCTCATATCTTCCAGATAAGAATATTATGCCCTCCTGCTGAGATAAGTGTTTAACCATATTTTGATCTAACCGTTGGCCCTGCGGTGTGAGGTATATTCTTTTGGATTTTCGAACTCCCAATTTCTCTTGCCGACTAACTGCAGCCTCAATTGCTCGGGTAAGAGGCTCAACCGACATCACCATACCAGGTCCACCGCCATAGGGACGCCCATCTACAGCCCGGCTTGGAGAATCACTAAAATCCCTTGGATTCCAAGTGCTCAAATCATACAACCCCATCTCCAACGCTCTTCTTGTGATGCCAAACTGAGTAATTGCTTTAAACATTTCTGGGAAAATACTAACAACATCAAAATGTTTCATGTTAATTTACTCTAATAGTCGGTTTCCCAATCGACTACCAGTCGCCCCGAATTAATATCTACCAAGCTTACTACCCGCTGTATATACGGGATTAATCTGTCGCAGCCCATCTTGTCCCTTACCACTATTACTTGATTAGCTCCGGTCTCTAACAAATGATTAATTTTACCAAGATTCTCACCCCTCAAATTCACCACCCCTAATCCAATTAAATCAACCCAGTAAAATTCACCTTCTGCAAGTTCAGGAAATAAAGCTCTGGGTACGTACACAGACTTCCCTTTCAATTCTTCCGCCTGGGTTCGATCTGCCACCTCGTTGAAAGTCGTTATCAGGCCGTCTTGACTGACTTTAGTCTTATTTAACTCAAACCTCTGTTTTTTCTTTAAACTCCCTATCCACCAAAATCTAAAATCGGCTAATGACATTAAGCTTCGAGTAAATGGATGGATCCTTATCGCTCCCCGCAAGCCATGGGGCGCTCCCACCCTCCCCATCTCGATATACAATTCAGGATTTTGTTTGGACTGAGGTACCAAACTGTTTAACCAACCTCGCCACTGTGCTTGACAACTGAGCACCTTTACTCTGCCAGAAATTTATACGATCCAAGTCAACTCGAAGACCCTCGACTCCTTCTGTTGCTTTTGGGTCATAAAAACCAACACGCTCTATGAATCGCCCATCTCTAGCGTTTCTGGAATCAGCTACCACCAACTTATAGAAGGGTCGCTTTTTTGCTCCCCCCCTAGCCAACCTAATCACAACCATAATCACAGTCCCGGAAGTTATAAGGCGCAGATTTTACGCCGTTTATCCATATCCACGCAAGAAAAAAAGCACCAAATGCAAAAAAAAACGATTATTTTTTTAGAACCTTATCTAAAAATCGGGCAACTACCACAGAAAGCTCATCCTCCCTGCCTTCAAAAAAATGAGGAGCCCGAGCGATTTCAATTTGATCAGACCCTTCAACTTTCATTATTTGCTTTTTTCTCTCATAAGCCCCAACTCTAGTAATAACCCAATCCTCACTACCAAAAAGATCTAAAACAGGAACTTTTATCCTAAACATTTCCTCTAAACCATTAATAATGCTTATAAAAACCCAAGCTTTTATCAAAGGCTTTTCCTTTTTTATATACTTCGCGCTAATAAGATATTGATTTGCCATAGTTGCGCCAAGGCTATGCGATACTATAGCTACATCTTGATACCCCCTATCATATAGCCAATGGGCTGACAGTTCGTACCGTTCGTTCGAGTCGGGGTAAGTTGGAATATAATCACCCACTTTTGCACCCGAGCCCAAAACTGGTAGTTGAATGGAAAGAGTTGAGTACCCGAGCTCCGCCAAGTACATCCTGATTGCTCCGTAAAGCTGCCAATCAGGACTCCAGCCTCTGCCGTGTCCGATGATAATGGCACCCTTCGGCTCGTCAGCTTTGGTGTAGAGGCCCAGGAACTTGTGGCCATTTGACTGTTCTTGCCAAATCGGTTCCCCCACCATTATCGAGGGCAAAATTTGATCAGCCCATCTTTTCTCTCTTTCATAATCCGGCTCGACGACCACTTCGCCAAAAACAGATAAACTAAATACCCCGATTAAAAGTCCTAGCAAAAATCTCACCCTAGCCTCCAAATTAATAAAAATTAAGCTAATTTTACAATTTTCCCCATTGTTGTAATCCACGAGGAATTAAATTTTTTATTGATCCACTTTTCTTTATCCGCTTGTTAACCTTTTGCATTGCTCTAAACTGACTGAGCAAGCGATTAACTTCCTGAATTGCAGTTCCTGAGCCTTTAGCTACTCTCCTCTTTCTAGATGATTTTAATATCTCCGGATGGCGTCTCTCACTTTTCGTCATCGAGTTTATGATAGCCAAACCCTTCTGCGTCAAATCATTCGATACTACATTAGTGGACATCCCTTGTCTCATAGAAAAAGGAAGTTTCTCTAAAATTGCGGCGGCTCCACCCATTTTTTCTAACTGCTGTATTTGCTCTTTCAAATCATCCAAATCTAAATCTTTACCTCGCCTAATTTTGGTCGCCAATTTTTTAACATTTTTTTCCTCAAACCCCTCTTGCATTTCCTCAACAATCGAGATTATATCCCCCATACCCAGTATCCTTTTTGCCGTCCTCTCGGGGTCAAATTTATCCAAGCCAGAAAGCTTTTCCCCATTACCGACGAACTTTATTGGCACGTCAACCACTTGTTTTACTGATAAAATAGCTCCGCCCCTAGCGTCTCCATCCATTTTAGTGAGGATTACGCCGGTAAGTGGCAAAACTTGAGAAAACGCCTTCGCAACATTTATCGCGTCTTGCCCCTGCATTGCATCAACTACAAAAAGGTTTTCCGTTGGAGAAACCGCTTTATGTAATTCTTCTATCTCGGCCATCATTTTTTCATCAACCGCTGACCGTCCAGCCGTATCAAGGATTAAAATATCATATAGGCCGTTAACAAGCTCCTGTTTCGCCCCTAATGCTATTTCCAATGCCGATGATCCATTTTGTGAACCATAAGACGCAACCCCCCCCAGTTTGGAAAGGGTTTCAAGTTGTTCTTTAGCTGCCGGCCTTTGGGTATCGCATGAAGCTAAAAGCACCTTTTTCGAATGATTTTTTTCTATCCAATAAGCCAATTTCGCAGCGGTGGTCGTTTTCCCTACACCCTGAAGCCCTGATAAAAGAATACTTTTTTTTGTAAAATTATTTTTTTTTATTCCTCCGAATAAATCTGTATTACCATCCGACATGAATCGAATGAGCTCCTTATTGACCAGTCCAACTAGTGCTTGGCCAGGGGTCAAATGGCCTATAATTTCAGATCGAAGTGCCTTTTCGCGCAGGCTAGCAGTCAATGACTTTACCACGGGAAGAGCAACATCTGCTTCTAGCAACGCAATTCTTATTTCACGAAGAGTATCGGCAATGTTAGAGTCTGTAAATCGAGCTTGGCCTTTTATTTTTTTTACGAGCTTTGCAAAGCGCTGAGACAATGTATCAACCATAAACTAGAATGCTAACTCTTCTTAATATTCTTTTAAAAAAATGACAAAAATCTTAATAACACTGGCGATTTGTCTCGGATATATAGGTATCGCTCTGCGCCTTTCCAAAGTCGTTAGGTTACGAGAAAATCTCACAAATTCCAAGCACCAATTTGTCACACAATTCATTCTAATGATGGTTTTGTTATTCCACCTTTGGTTTTTAATTGATCATATTACAGTCGACTCTGATTTAAATTTTAGCCTTAGCAGTGCAATTTCGGTAATTTGTTGGATGGCTCTTTTAAGCTGTTGGTTCTTTGCATTTTTTTACCGACTGGCCGTCTTATATTTGCTTATAATAGTCTTAACTATCATTTGCTTGCCTTTTATACTATTAGCGCCTTCATACCCGATAACTCTGAGTAACATAGACGTTTTCGAAATCCACCCCATTTTATCAATCGCAGCTTATGGTATTTTTACAATTGCAGGTTTACATACCGTAATAATGGTAACGGCACAAAAATGTCTCTCCCGCGGAACAATACCCTTTTACCTAGAATCGTTACCCCCGCTTTTAACAATGGAAAAAATCTTGTTTCGAATGATTTTTATCGGAATAGCCTTTTTATCACTAGCGCTTTTGACAGGAATGGTTTTTCTCAATGAGGAAACTGGTAATTTTTTAGAATTCAAGCACAAAATTATTTTCGCAATTTCGTCTTGGGTTATTTTTGTTTCTCTAGGTGCAGGACGAATATTTTTCGGGTGGAGAGGCAAAACTGCAGTCAAATGGACGCTTTTGGGATACAGTGTGTTATTTCTTGCCTATATTGGCACAAGGTTTGTAGTTGAAATATTACTTATTAATTAACACTCATATAATTCAGGAAACCTAACTTGGATCAGTTCTCAATATTTGCGCTCTTAATTATTTTCTTTTTCTTGTTAATCATATCGGCCTTTTTCTCCATCTCTGAAACGAGCATGATGGCGCTTAACCGTTATAAAATGAGACATTTGGCGAGTAAGGGTCATCACGGAGCCACTCGAACTGAAAAACTAATGGCTAGAACCGACAGACTGCTCGGAGTGATTTTGCTAGGAAACAACCTAGCAAATGCTGCAGCTGCAACTTTGGTAACGGTCATAGCCATTCGGCTCATAGGTGAAAATGAAATAGCCCTCACGCTAGCGACCCTTTTCGTTACAGCGGCGATACTTATTTTTAGCGAAATCACGCCGAAACTAATAGGTGCGAGCTACCCCGAAAAAATCGCTTACCCGGCCAGTTTTTTACTGCGTCCTCTTTTAAAAGTTGCGCACCCCATAGTATCCCTCGCGAACATTTTCGTCACTGGAATCCTTTGGACTCTCGGTTTAAACCCAATCAATCACAAAAAAGATAACTTGAGTCCGGAGGAACTAAGGACGTTGGTATTAGAAAACGGAAACTTTCTCCCTCAGAAACATAAAAACATTTTAACAAATCTTTTTGACCTCAATTCAATCACTGTCGAAGACGTAATGACCCCAAGAAGTCGAATTGAAGCTATTGACCTAAACAGTAATACAGATATTCTTAGAAAAGAAATATCCTCATCAAATCACACCCGTATTCCTCTTTTTTCAGACCAATTGGATAATGTCGTTGGCATTGTTCATCTAAGAAAGTTACTAAATGTGGCCGAGGGTGAATTAATTGATAAAAATCTGCTCGAGGAGATTATGTGGGAGCCATATTTCGTTCCAATCGACACTCCACTCTTGACGCAACTACAAAATTTTCAAGATCAAGGTTCGACGATGGGATTAATCGTAGATGAATACGGAGAGCTCATGGGACTTCTCACTCTGGAGGATATTATCGAAGAAATTATTGGTGAATTCACTACAGATTCTCCGCTAACAGCCAACTATTTCAAACCTCAAGAGGATGGAAGTATTATAGCCAATGGAGGGTGTCCACTTAGGGATCTTAACAAACATCTAGGATTCAAATTTCCACTCGGAGGACCAAAAACTATAAATGGGTTAATAGTAAATCACTTTCAAGACATTCCCGACCCTGGAACTTCACTTAAAATAGGAGAAATTCCTGTTGAAATATTGCAAGCTCAGGATAAAGTTGTAAAAGCAGTTCGCTTGTTTCCAGAAGAGTTAAAAAAGAACATCTTAAAATAATCAAATACAGCTGAATAAAAGCCGTTTCATAATATTACTTAAATTTTACAACATTAAAATTTTTTCATTCACTAATGATCTTGACGGAATTGCTCAATAAGTTGCCCTCTATAACTATTTTGTTTGCATTTTTTGTGGGAACTATTATTGGAAGCTTTCTAAACGTTGTGGTTTATCGATTGCCGTTGATGTTGCAAGAATCTTGGAGTGAATACGCGGCAGATGCCTTGCGCACCAGCGGTTTTATGGATTACGCAGGAATTATTAGTCGAGATAATAATATTAACAAAAATCTGACCCTAGCTTATCCTAGGTCCCATTGCCCTACTTGCAAACGAACCCTAAAAAGCTATCATTTGCTGCCACTCGTAAGCTTTATCGCTTTAAAGGGTAAATGCGAATTTTGCAAGTCAGCTATCAACTTTCGATACCCTGCCATCGAATTTATTTGTGGGGTATTAACCTCGTACGTTATATATCGCTATCAATTCACTTGGATGACAGTAGGATGCTGTTTTTTTATCTGGATATTAATATGCCTCAGTTTTATAGACATAGAAAAAAAAATCCTACCAGATTTTTTGACAATACTGCTACTCTGGTCAGGAATAATATTTAATCTGAACGCGATGTTCGTCTCGCTAGAGGAATCAGTAATCGGAGCCATATTCGGATACCTTTTTTTGTGGGCTATAGCGACGATATTCAAACTTGTCACGCGAAAGGATGGTATGGGGCAAGGTGACGTAAAACTATTTGCAGCTCTGGGTGCATGGGTTGGTTGGAGTTCTCTTCCCATCTTACTTGTTCTCGCCTCATGCGCTGGTATATTCGGTGGGTGTATTCAAATTCTACGAAAATCAACAAAAACTCAGAGCATTGCATTTGGACCTTATTTAGCGTCTGCCGGTTTTATAGCACTCCTTTGGGGTAATGAAATTAAAAATCTGATTTTGAGGTAAAATAATGACGTATATCGTGGCACTGACTGGTGGGATAGGATGTGGCAAAACTACAGTCTCAAATTTATTTAAGGAACGCGATATCGAAACAATCGACGCCGATGAAATTGCTCATGCGATAACCAAACCCGGCGAAGCAGGTTACCAAAAAGTAGTCGATGCATTTGGGCCAGACTATCTTAAGCATGATAGTTCTATTGATCGAAAAAAATTACGCCAATTGGTTTTTCAAAATAATAACGCAAAAACTAAACTCGAATCACTTTTACATCCAATTATAGGAGATGAAATAGACAGTTTTACAGATTCAGCAAGTGGTCCTTTTGTAATAGTCGGCATTCCCTTACTTCTCGAAAATGGCGCAAATTTTTCTTCCGACAGGGTGCTAATTATTGACTGTCCTCCGCAAATGCAAATTAATCGAGTGAAGATAAGATCCGGGTTAAAAACTGAAGAAGTGCATAAGATCATTCGTGCTCAGGTGACTCGAACTAAACGATTAGAATTTGCAGACGACCTAATAAAAAACGTAAGCAATATCGATAATTTGCGCTCTAAAGTCCATTTTTTGCATAATATATATTTGAATTTAGCATTTCATAAATCAAACTATTGTAAGTAGTCTGGTAGAATATAGTTAATGTTAGGAATTTGGTAATAACTTAAAGTTTTGCCTATTTTTTTGGAAAGAACGATAATGATTACCTATGAATTTCCAGTAAATGAACGAATAAGGACATTCCTGCGGCTAGAAAGCCTCTATAATCGGGCTAAAACTTTTCTGGCGCATGAGTCGCCGGACATAAGCCATGCCGGATTACTTACCATATTTGAAATACTCGAGGTTACCGGTCGATCGGAATTAAAATCTGAAGTGATACAGGAACTTGAAAAACAGAAAAATCACTTGACGCAATTCAGAGGTAATCCGTCTGTAGAAGATAGCGCCGTTACAAGCCTGATAAGCGAAATCGAAAGCGCTAGCGACCTGCTTTTGAAATCATCAGGAAAAACTGGACACGAAATTCGACAAAATGACTGGTTATCAAGTATCCGCCAAAGAACGTCCATACCAGGCGGTGTTTGTCAATTTGATTTGCCTTCATACCATTTTTGGCTCAGTAGCGATCCCTCCAACAGAAAAGAAGATTTGGAAAAGTGGTTACAACCATTTCAAGGACTGGCATCTGGAATAATCGTAATTTTAAAAATACTGAGAAAAAGTGGTCAACCGGAAAATATCTCGGCCACAAATGGAAATTTCCAAAAAACCCTCTCCGGGAAAATGGCACAATTAATCCGAGTCAAAACAAACTCATCGGACAAACTAGTGCCTGAAGTCAGTGCTAACAAGTATCTCTTAAATATTAGGTTTACCATTGCGGGTGATCATTCAAAAAAACAGACCAACGAAAATGTAGATTTTGAACTTAGCTTTTGTAATCTTCTTTAATTTTTTCAAAATGGCGCTACGCCGTCAGCTCCATGCACCCCTTAGCATAGAAATACCGTGACCACCGATGCTTTGAGCCCTTTCTAACATTGTTTTTGTTAATCCGCCAATAGCGAAAATCGGTATAGGAAAGTCCTTCGCCTTTAATTCAAATTTTGTCCAACCAATTGGTTTCGATTCAGGGTGAGTTTCGGTTTTTAAAACAGGACCATACACGACAAAGTCCAAGTCTATGTCTATCGCTTTTTGCAATTCTTTGTCATCATGACAAGAGGCCCCACACCATTCAAAATTTGGACGTGATTGTTGTCTCTTAAGTAAGGCCGATGAAAGGTGTACCCCACTAGCGTTAAATCTCCGCGCCAAATCAAAGTCACTATTTATTATGGCAATTCCGCCAACCCTATTACATTTTTCTATAACTTTTTTTGCCAAAGCTATCCTTTCCAGTTCTGGTAATTTTTTATCTCTAACCTGTATAAAACGCAAACCTTGTTTTACAGCATTATCAAGTTTTTTCGAGAAAACAAAAGAGTTCAGACTGGTAGCATCACTGATTCCGTAAATTGATGGTAAACGCAAAAACTTTAACACTCTGTGGTTAGCAGGTAGCACCGGATTTACCTCAATTTCACTAGGACTTTGCCACTCTAATTCTTGTCCCTCTCGGGCAACTGGCTTGCCCCTCCACATGTTTATTCGAAAGAATTTCAAAATAACATCACACCCATTTTGATGCATAACGCGGGTAATCCATGGGAAAAAGGAATATACCGAGACACCTACCTCCTCAAATAATTCTCTCTGCAACGCATGCTCTAGCGACTCGCCACTTTTAACTTTCCCTCCCGGGAACTCCCAAAACCCACTTGATATCTTTCCAATGGGTCTTTTCGCCATCAACACCTGACCGTCCTTTCTAATCAGTATCCCTACTGCAACTACTATTTTTCTTCTCATTTTAACTGATTTATTATTCCCTTCAGTTCCCACCCAATTCGATTGTGTTTTTTCCAACCCAATCTATTGCAAATTGCTTTGCTACACGGCCGCTTCTGGAACCTCGTTTTATCGCCCATTGAAGTGCTTCTTGCTCAATATTTATTTTGTTTACGCTTTCGTTTGCAAGGCAATCTACCCAATAGTTCATTATCGACAAGTACAATTTTTGATCGCATGGATAAAACGACACCCACAATCCAAATCTTTCAGATAAAGAAATAGACTCTTCAGTTGACTCAGAGGGGTGAATTTCGTCTTTTTTATATTTCGTGTCGGTGTTGTCACTAAAATAATCTGGCATAAGATGTCGTCTGTTAGAAGTTGCGTAGATAAGGATATTATCCGGCAGCGATAACAGTGAACCATCAAGCACCGCCTTCAGTGCTTTGTATCCCGAATCATTTGACTCAAACGAAAGATCATCACAAAATAATAGAAATTTAAATTCACTTCCTTCTAAAGCATCCAATATTATAGGGATATCATTTAGATCGTCCTTGTTTACCTCGATCAATCGCAAATGTTTAACATTTAATTTATTAAATACCGCTTTTACGATCGATGACTTACCGGTACCTCTAGCACCAGTCAAAAGAACATTATTTGCTCGTACTCCGCGTACGAATCTCGCTGTGTTATCGAGTACTATATTTTTTTGCTTATCTATTCCTTTTAAATCGTCCAGAGTTATAGGATCTATCCGCTTTATGGGCTGAAATTTCTGCCGGCCACCAATCATTTTTTGCCACCGGAACGCTGCAAACTTTTCCCAATCTGGCAATTCAACCTCGCCCGATAAATATAAATTTAAACGATCTAAAACTTTTTCTAACTGAATAAAAACATTATCGCTTTTCATATTCTCTAGCTCCGATAATCAGAATTGATGGTCACATAATCGTGAGACATATCACAAGTCCATAACTCAAATTCCTCTTCACCTCGTGCTAAATTAATAATCAGGCAAAATTCATCTTTCTTCATTATAGTGCTCGCCTTTTTCTCATCGTAACCCACAGCCCTCTCTCCATTTTCAAAGATGACCATACTATCAAGATGAATAATAATATTTTGAAGATTTAATTTTTTAACGTCTGACTTTCCTATTGCCGCTAATATTCTCCCTAGGTTTGGATCTTCGGCATAAAAAGCAGTTTTTACCAATGGAGACTCGGCAATTGAGAAGGCTACAGCGCGACACTCTTTTTCATCTTGGCCTGTTTTCACTTTTATCGTAACAAATTTTGTGGCACCCTCTCCATCTTTAATAATCATTTTGGCTAATTTAACAGCAACTTTTTCTATCGCATTACGAATAACCTCATAAAGATCCTCGTTTTTAT
>PAHB01000066.1 GCA_002704665.1 Pseudomonadota bacterium | reverse complement strand
TTTGCCTTTTTATCTTTGTTAATATGGGTGCCCATAGTTTCCGGAGTCATGGTGCTTGCACTTGGGGCCAGCAATAATCCTACCACTGGAAAATGGATGGCCCTAACCGGCAGTGTGGCAGGCTTAGGCTTGATGATTCCTGTATGGTTCAAATTTGATATTAAGCAGCAAGAAATGCAATTCGAGGAATTAGTCCCTTGGGTTGATACCTTAAATATCAACTATCATCTTGGTATCGATGGTATTTCGTTTGTACTCATTTTTCTTAATTGCTTGACCACGTTTATAGCGGTGGTTGCTAGTTGGGATCTTGTTGTGCAAAGAATATGTCAATATTTGGCATCGTTTTTGATTTTATCTGGACTTATAAATGGCGCGTTTTCGGCGCTTGATGCTGTTTTGTTTTACGTTTTTTTTGAAGCGACACTTATACCAATGTTCATAATAATTGGTGTGTGGGGCGGGGTTAATCGAGTGTATGCTGCCTTAAAATTTTTTCTTTATACCCTAACAGGTTCACTGCTCACGTTAGTTGCGCTTATTTATTTGTTTAATGCGTCAGAAAGAAGCTTCGCGATTCTTGACTACCACGAACTTTCGCTCCCAATTTTTCAGCAAGTATTAATTTTTGGAGCTTTTTTCGCAGCTTTTGCAGTAAAAATTCCGATGTGGCCCGTTCATACTTGGTTACCCGATGCTCATGTTGAAGCTCCTACGGCTGGATCGGTAGTTCTTGCAGCCGTTTTACTAAAGCTAGGAGCTTACGGTTTCTTAAGGCTGTCGTTGCCAATATTGCCAGATGCAAGTGTGATGTTATCTCCAGTGATGATTTTTTTGGCACTAACTTCAATTGTGTACATAGGATTCGTGGCGTTAGTCCAACCAGATATGAAAAAATTGATAGCATATTCCTCGGTATCACATATGGGTTTTGTGACGCTGGGAATTTTTTTACTTAATGTTGAAGGGATGATGGGTGCCATTATTCAATTGGTTTCCCACGGATTTATCTCAGGGGCTTTGTTTTTGTGTATCGGTGTTTTATATGATCGCCTCCATACTCGAGAGATCGGAGATTTTGGAGGAGTGGTAAACACAATGCCTATTTTTGCTTCATTTTTCATGCTTTTTGCGATGGCTAATGCGGGCTTACCGGGAACCAGCGGATTTGTAGGAGAGTTCTTGGTGCTAATGGGCGCAATGAAAATAAATTTTTGGTACGCCTTTGCAGCTGGAATTACTCTAGTTATTGGAGCGGCTTATACACTTTGGATGTACAAACGGGTGATTTTCGGCGAAATAGCAAGGCCGAAGATTGGTGCGTTACTCGACCTGAATAGTCGAGAGATCATAGTGCTTGGTATCTCGGCTTTTTGCATCTTATGGATGGGAGTATATCCATCCTCTTTTACCCAGTTTCTTCATGTAACAGTAGACGGTTTACTTAGCCACGTAGGTAACTCAAAACTTTAGTAGAATCATTTTATGACAAAATTTTATATCTCTGATTTGTTAACCGCAGCGCCGGAAATATTTTTATTTTCGCTTGTATGTGTCATCTTAATTGTTGATTTGTTTTTTTCAGATAAATCACGACATATCACGGGGGTTTTAGTAAATATCGCATTGATCACAACCGTGATATTGATTTTACTAATTCAGTCATCAGAGGTTCGATATGCATTTTCAGATATGTATATAGCGGATCCACTGTCTGATACCCTCAAAGTGCTTTCTTGTTCTTTTGTTCTCTGCACGCTGATCTACTCAAAAATTTATATATCCCTGCGTACTATTTATAGAGGTGAGTTTTTTTCTCTCACTCTTTTTTCCGTACTAGGCATGATGATAATGATATCCGCAAATCATTTTCTAATTTTGTATTTGGGGCTTGAGCTTCTAAGTCTCAGTTTATCCTCTTTGGTTGCCCTATCGCGAGGGTCGCTAGGATCGTCTGAGGCTGCCGTCAAATACTTTATACTTGGAGCTCTTGCTTCCGGTCTTCTTTTATATGGTATGTCAATGTTGTATGGCGCGACTGGTTCGCTGTTCATTTCGGGAGTTGCCGAGTCTCTTTCGGGGAAGACCGCCAACATGAACATTGCCTTATTTGGCCTCGTATTTATTGTAGCCGGCATAGCATTTAAAGTTGGGGCAGTGCCTTTTCATATGTGGGTACCAGACGTATATCAAGGAGCTCCAACAGCCGTCACTCTGCTTATCGCCACAGCACCAAAGTTTGCAGCTTTTGCTTTTATTTTTCGACTCCTTGTGGAAGGAATGGGTGAAGGTCGAATGATGATTGAGTGGCGACAAATGCTGCTATTGCTTGGAGTTATGTCGATAGGTCTAGGTAACTTAGTCGCGATCGCACAAACGAATATAAAGAGAATGCTTGCCTACTCAACTATGGCTCATATGGGATTTGTGTTACTCGGTTTTTCTACTGGTTTAACCTCTGGAATTGCAGCATCAATGTTTTATGTGAGTACTTACGTGCTAGCGGCGTTAGGAGCCTTTGGAATGATTTTGTTTCTCTCGCGAAGGGGTTTTGAGTCAGACGACATTAATGACTTTAAAGGACTAAGCCGGACAAGTCCTTGGCTAGCTTTTACCATGCTTTTAATAATGTTTTCAATGGCTGGGATACCTCCGACGATTGGATTCTGGGCTAAACTGTCTATATTACAAGGTGTTGTTGAGACAGGGTTCGTAGGAGTTGCAGTATTTGCTGTGATTATGTCCTTGGTTGGCGCTTTTTATTACCTCAGAATAATAAAGCTTATGTTTTTTGACGAATTGGGGAATAATAAAGTTGTAAACGAAAACAATGGACCAACTCTATTGCTTAGTTTAAATGGTGGCGCTATGCTTGCTCTTGGACTTTTACCTGGATTGCTGTTGGCATTCTTTGAGAGGATTATCAAACTTTCATTGTGATGATATGAAATGTGACTTTACTGAAAAAACCATATCTTCTGAAATTGTTTACGCCGGTGAATTTATACAGGTTAAACGAGACTCATCCCTTCTCGTAGATGGTTCAGAAGCGAAACGAGAGAATGTTGTTCACCCTGGGGCAGCTATGATACTGCCCTTATTTGGAGACAGATCAATTTTATTAGAAAGGCAGTACCGGTATGCAGTTGGAATGCATTGCATTGAATTTCCTGCAGGAAGGTCGGAGAGGGGGGAGGCTCCGATTGCCACAGCAAAAAGAGAACTAGCGGAAGAAACAGGATATGTGGCCGATACTTGGGAAAATTTAGGAGTGATTCATCCGGGTGTTGGTTACACTAATGAAAAAATACATATTTTTTTGGCCAAGGACCTCAAAATGACCACTGTGTCTAGAGATGAAGGTGAATTTCTAGAGACTTTTCGAATATCTTTGGATGAGGCTGTTGTTAGACTAAAAGCGAGAGAAATCACAGACGCTAAAACAATAGTCGGATTATTTAAACTTTTGGAGAGATTTAAAAAAATTTAGCTTGGTTTTTTGATCGACACTTTTTACTAACTCCCGGTGTATCTAATTATATAGACCATTCCGGCAAAATCATCAGTGATCAAAAGATCTCCAGTGTTGTTTACGGCAAGGTCTACAGGTCTGCCTCTGACGGTTCCATTTTTCTCCCAACCCTCGGCAAAGACCTCCGAGAAAAGTTCTCCGTCGGCCTTTGATTTTATCACCGTGACCTTGTATCCGGATTTAACACTTCGGTTCCATGATCCATGCTGGGCAATAAAGATGCTATTTCGGTAAATATCTGGGAACGATCCTCCGGTATAAAACTGTAATCCGTTTGGAGCAACATGAGCTCCGTGTTTGAATTTTGGCGGTACAAATTCTCGGCACGAACGTTTATTAGCTAGTTCTGGATCAGGTACGTCGCCTTGGTGACAATAGGGAAATCCAAAGTCCAGTTTTGCGACAGGAGCGTGGTTAAGCTCATCAGATGGAAGGTCGTCTCCAAGCCAATCTCTTCCATGATCATTAAACCAGAGCTCTCCTGTGACGGGATGCCAATCAAAGCCCACCGTGTTCCGTATTCCATACGCATATGTTTCTAAACCGGAACCATCAAGATTAAGCCTTTTGATTACTCCAAATTTGTCTCTATCCAGAATACACACATTACATGGCACCCCTATACCTAGGTAAATTTTACGATCGGGTCCTACTCCGATTACTTTATAGCCGTGATGTCTATCTTTAGGAAGTCCTGTGATAATCTCTGTTTTTTTTATTCTGCCGGTCCATTGTTTGTTACTTGTCTCAAAGCGAGTAAGCCGGTCAATCTCTGCAACGTAAAGAGCATCATTAAAAAAAGCTAGCCCATGAGGTAATTTAAGATTCGAGGCTATCGGATATTGTTTATCGGCTAAACCGTCGTTATCTTCATCGATTAGTGCAAATACTTTTCCACTTGAGGGACTCGAGACAAAAACCACACCGTCTTTGTTAACTATTATGGATCGGGGATTAGTAATATTTTTCGCAAAAACCTTTATCTCAAATCCCTCCGGCAGCCGAATACTGTCAATCTCTTGCGCTATTAGATTAAAATTTAGAAAAAACGACAGTAACAAACAGAATGGTGTTTTTATCCGAAGCATGATCTTATTCTCTCACTTAATTATCATTTCATTCTACAATATTTTTTATTCGCGATCTTGTCTTGATATTTTACTCAATCGTCCTTATCTTAAAGAGAAAGATAAATATGGGAAGAAAAAGCATGAACAAGAAAACTAAAAAAGTATCGGCAAAGCCATCAAAAACAGAGACTTTGGGTTTTGAGACTGAGGTTACGCAGTTATTAAAATTAATGGTTCACTCTTTGTACAGTAATAAGCAAATCTTCTTAAGAGAATTGCTGTCGAATGCTTCGGATGCTTGTGACAAAATCCGATTTGAAGCCCTGCAAGACGAAACTTTGTTCGAGGAGGATCCTGAACTACAAATAGAAGTGGGATACGATGTAGATAAAAAAACTATTATGATTTCCGATAACGGAATTGGCATGTCCAGGGACGAAGTTGTGCAAAATATTGGAACAATCGCGAAATCTGGAACCCGTGAATTTTTTAGTAAATTAACCGGAGATCAAGCGAAGGATGCTTCGCTTATAGGGCAGTTTGGTGTTGGTTTTTATTCGGCGTTTATTGTTGGGGAAAAAGTCACCCTTAGGACGAGACGAGCTGGTGAATCGATAGAAGATGGGGTTGAGTGGATCTCCTCAGGAGAGGGAACCTATGATTTAAAAACAATAAAGAAAGAAAAGAGAGGAACTGAGATAACAATTGAACTTAAGGATGGTGAAGAAGATTTATTGTCTTTAGCGAATATTAAGTCAATTATTACGAAATATTCGGATCATATTGCCCTACCTATCATTATGGAGAAGGAAGATTGGGATAAAGACGAAAATAAATATAAAAAAACTGGGGAAATCGAGCAGGTTAATCAAGCATCTGCGATTTGGGTTAGGGCAAAAACGGAAATTTCTGACGAACAGTATCATGAGTTTTATAAACATGTGAGTCATGATATGGAAAATCCTCTTGCATGGACTCATAATCGGGTAGAGGGACGCCAGGACTACACACAGCTTCTCTATGTTCCTCCAAAGGCTCCTTTCGACCTTTTTGAAAGAGACAGTCGTCATGGAGTAAAACTTTATGTGAAACGTGTTTTTATAATGGATGATGCTGAGCATCTTATTCCAAACTATCTCCGATTTACAAAAGGTATTATAGATTCAAATGACCTTCCCCTAAATATTTCTCGAGAAATTCTTCAGGAATCCAAGGACGTTGAAAATATACGAAAAGGATGTGTCAGTCGGATCCTTAGCTTGCTAGAAGATATAGCGGATAAGGAACCAGATAAGTATCTTAGGTTTTGGAAAGAGTTTGGTAAAGTGCTCAAGGAGGGGGTAGGAGAAGATTATGCAAATCAAGAACGTATAAGCAAGCTCCTTAGATTTTCAACAACGAAAACCGACGGGACTGATCAGTCGTCTTCTCTAGCTGATTACGTAAAACGACAGAAAGAAGGGCAAGATAAAATATTTTATGTAACCGCTGAGTCGTTTAGTGCGGCAGCCTCTAGTCCGCACCTAGAGATTTTTAAAGATAAAGGCATTGAGGTCCTTCTTCTTCATGATCGTGTAGACGAATGGGTTGTTTCCAATCTTTCAGAATACGAGGGCAAGAAGTTAGCTTCGGTTTCTAAAGGGGAGCTTGATCTAGGAGAAATTACGGAAGATGAAAAGGTCGCCCGAGACAAAGATGCCGCCGATTTTCAAGATCTTGTCGTAAAAATAAACGAAAAGCTTAAAGATAAGGTAAAAGAAGTTAGAGTAACCTTCAGATTAAAAGATTCACCGGCTTGCCTTGTCTCAGAGGAAAATGGGATGAGTATAAATTTAGAGAGAATGCTTAAAGCTGCAGGGCAAAATGTTCCGATCGTAAAGCCTATTTTAGAGATCAATCCTAATCACCCAATAGTTAAGAGATTAAAGAACTCTACGCAACATGATGATGTTGAGGATTGGAGTCATATTCTCTTAGATCAAGCAATTCTTGCCGAGGGAGGTAGTCCTGACGACCCTGCTAAGTTTGTCAAAAGGTTGAACTCTATGATGATGGAGCTTTCAGGAGATGATAAAAAAGTTTGGACTCCTTCGTCAAAAAAATAATTTCTGATTACCAATTGGGCTGGCGTTTATTTATAAAAGCGTCTATGCCCTCGATAGTGTCTTTATCCATCATGTTACAAGCCATAATTTCGGCTGCATACTCATAAGCTGCTTCAAGTTTCATTTCAAGCTGGGGATACAACATTTTTTTTCCGGTAGAAATCGCTATTTTGGGTTTAGCAGCGATTTTCTTCGCGAGTAGTAAAGTTTCCTCATCAAGTTTATCATCTGGGACAAACCTATTTATAAGGCCGAAATCTGCGGCTTCAGAAGCCTGCATCATATCTCCAGTGAATAAAATCTCAGCTGCTTTCTTACGAGGGAGGTTTCTAGAGACAGCGACACTAGGTGTTGAACAAAAAAGAGCTAGATTTACTCCAGTAGTCGCAAAAGATGCATTTTCAGACCCAATAGCTAGATCGCAAGACGCGACCAACTGACACCCTGCGGCTGCGGCGACACCATGAACCTTTGCTATCACAGGTTGAGGTATTTTTGTGATTAACGTCATAAAGTGACTGCATTTAATAAACAGTTTTTTATAGTAAGCCTTTGAGGGGTTAGCACGCATTTCTTTCAAATCGTGTCCGGCACAAAAAGCCGGACCATTTGCCTGAAGGATAATCACTCGAATTTTTTCGTTTTTTGATATTTCCTCTAATTTTTTTGTTAATTCACTTAGCAATTTTTCAGAAAGACAATTATATTGGTTTGGTCGGTTTAGAGTAAGCGTCGCAATAGCACGGTCCTCTGAAAAAACTAATAAATCTTGATCATCGATATTTTTAGAGGTAAGAGAATCGTTCATAATGAAGACTCCGTTTTGTTGAGGTAATTGGTTAATAATGTGAGACTAAATCTTATTATAAAACAAAAAATTTCTTGGATACATAAAATATATATATTGAAAAAGGATAGAGATGAATACGAGAGCGTACCAGAATTCTCTGAGTTTTCGAGAAAAATATTTGAAAAACGGGTTGGTCAAAGGGCTCGTTAGATTGCCGAGATCTCTTCTGTCGAACATGCGTGAATCACTCGATAGACTAATGCACGACAATCCGGATATTCCCCCGGAAAGTTTGATTTGTCCTCACATTCCTTACGGACAAAATCATAATTCTTCCTCTGCAAAATTATGGTTTGATTATATTAACCACCCTGATCTATTGGATATGGTGGAGTTGCTAATCGGACCTAATATTGTGTTGTGGGGAAGTCAGGTTTTTTGCAAACCGGCTTCTGTTGGCAAACGAGTCCCATGGCACCAAGACGGTCAATATTGGCCAATATCTCCCCTCGTGACATGTTCGGTTTGGGTGGCGTTGGACGGTACCAACTCAGAGAACGGTTGTATGCGTTATATTCCAGGTTCCCACCGGGAAAGAAAAATTTTTCCGCACCAAATAGAACTTAATAGAAATAGCGTTTTAGGTGAGGAAATTTTCGTAAATTCGAAAGATCTCAATGATGCAAGAGATAATGTTCTTCAGCCCGGAGAAGTATCATTGCATGATGCCTTCCTGATACATGGGTCTAACCCAAATAAATCAAACAAAAGAAGGGCAGGATTCGTCATACGATACATGCCTTCCAGTTCAGTATTTATGAGAGCGTCGGGTAGAAAAACCCAGAGCGGTGTATCATTTGACATGAACGCCAGACCAATATGGTTGGTCCGAGGCAAGAACGAAAATAGTGAGAACGATTATGAAATCGGCCACTATGAAAATTACTCGTTAGCACCTGAATAAGTGAAAATCTTCTAGTTTTTTGCTTTTTTTTCTTGTTCCAATGCGCGATGAGCATTGTTGCCGATGAGGTGCCCTGGAATAGAAGAGTTAAAGCTAGATGCTATCACAAACTATTGGTAGCTTAGCTACATGCAAATTTAATCGCCCTCGTTGCACGACTTTAGGTCAAATAGGTAGCTCTGGATGAAACCAGACAAATATTGAAAACTCAAGGGGGCTTCGGAAACTTTGATCCAGAAAGATGGCATCACTACAATAGTACTTGGGTGAAACCCGAGAAGTTTTTATTGGAGGTAAGAGATAAGGATATTGACGATAGGGCCATTCACCCTTTTTGGTTGATAGAGGGATGGGGAAAAACTGTCTATTGTATTTTCTAGTGATGAAGAGGCGTATGAGGTTGCTGTTAATTTTGATACGGAGGGGGTCGAGTATCAAACATTGTGTAATAAATTAGTATATTGGTGAATTGGTATTGATTTGCTACACATTGGGCACAAATAAGATGGTTCGATGAGGGGTCGCAGATTTAGAAAATGACATGTTAGAGTTTCAGAGAAAGACTTATCAGCTAAAATCGCATTTCTGTTGCGGAAAATATGCTCAGGTTAACGCGCCGTGAGGATCAGAGGAATTGCTGACATACATTCTATCAAAATATAAGAACGAATTGCGATATGTAAGCAGAGACCCGGGTGATGAGTTTATGAAAATGATGACGTTCCAGGGAGTACATGTTATTTACGTGAATGCAGAAAATGTTACTGACAATGTGAAGACTTTAATCAGTGAATGTGTTCCCAATATGGCTTATTTTATCGAAGAGTTTTCTTTTGACTATTGAATTTGTCATTTCACCAGCTGATCAACATGAAAAATCAGAAAATATTTGTTGAC
>PAHB01000065.1 GCA_002704665.1 Pseudomonadota bacterium | reverse complement strand
TATATTCGTAGCTAATTGTTCTTGTAACCAACGCGTACGGGCAATCACGGCCAACGCCATAATCATCGCCTCACAGCAAATACCCAGGGCTTGGATCATCTGTGGAGACTGAAGGAAAAGCCCTAAGCCACTCTTTGGTAACATTGCAAACGGTGAGGGCAAGCCAACCCAATAAAAAAGAAAGATTAATCGAAATAACATATATGGGACAAGGGCTGCTATAAAAAACTTAGCGATACCCATACCGTTTCTGAGTCGAAGAAAAGCACAGATGTAAATAGCTATTAAAACGACAAGTGTTGAGGAGAAATGAGGTATTAGTAAGTTACTCGGATTAAAGGTAGGGTTGCCATAGAGATAATACAAAAACATCCCAACGTACCATGCCACATATACATTGGTAAACTGATAAACTAGCGGGAAATGATTTTTAAGGTCGAGAAAGGTTCTTGCAAAAACGGCATATGTTATGGATTGCCCACAACCAAAAAACAAGAAAATAACCTGATGCCAATGTATCTCATCATTAAAGGGCCCACCGAACGACGAGAAAAATTCGAAATACCTTCGACCATCGTGTCCAGATTGAGATGCTAATAATGCACATGACATAACAATCCATACCGCATAAGTCAAACTCGTCAAATCTCTGTTTCGGATGGCCGAGTAAACCCCAAAAACCGCCAAGGAAAGCAAAACCCCAAGCAGTAAACCTTCAATATAAATACCCAGTCGACGCAATTCGAGAAAACTTGCGTGGTGATTGTAAATCAAATTAAAAGATTTTGCGGGAAAGAGGTGATCGGAATGAACGCGAGTGTAAATCTGAGCATAATCGTTTGGCGCGATTGTAAAAACACCAAATTGACTAGGAGCCAAATCTGGCGACACCTTAAAAGGATTTACCGAGGCAAGAAGGTTATGGGGACTAAACCAACCCATTTTTTTAAGCTTTTCAATTGTCCCATCGGTCCTTATCAAATGAACTTCAATCTCCTCCCAAAATGAAGCGCCGAATTGTAGGGTGACATCGTTCTCAAGATTATTTTTTATCCTCTGTTTAATCCAGTAATAAGATTGCGAATTTATTCTAAAGTTTTGAGGTTCGCTAAAACGCGACCCCATCTTCAAAACATCTTTCAAAGACAAATCTCCTTTGATATCCTCGAGAACCAAGTTGCTATCACCTTTCGTAATAAGAGAAATTGGCGTACTCTCGTTTATGTCAATCAAAGAAGGTTCTATGACTTGGGCGTATGCATTCGACAAAATCAGAAACAAAACTGTCGTTATAATTAATTTCATACCACATCCTTGATCATGTTTGCAGTCGAAACGCAACAACGGTCACATCATCTCTTCGTTTTTGCTTTCCTTGCCAGTTATTCAAATCTTTATTTAGCATAGATGTGATTTCCGCCGCACTTGCCTTCAATCTTGCTGCCTCAATAAGTTTTCCTTCAAGTCTTTTGTATCCGTAAGCGTGGCCTCTTCTTTCCCCTCCAATTTGATCAGTAAATCCGTCTGTCACTATTACGAAACCATCGCCCGATTGATATTCGATTTTATGTAAAGGCGGAACAGTGTTTAGTTTTTCTTTATAACCCAAACTAACTCGCGACGGCTCATACCTTTTCACTGTACCATCAGATTTCAAATGGTATAAATCGATCTTGGCACCAGCGTACTCTAAAATTTTATCATCACGCCTGATACGAACAATTGCGGCATCGCATCCGTCATCACTCTCACTGTCAGCATTATCCTGATTAAGTCCCGTGCGCACCAAATAATCCAAAGACACCAAAGCATCCGCCGGATTTTCATCACCATTATTGGCATAAATTCTTTCTAAAGAGTTACTGACTAAAAGAGATAAAATCGCCCCCGGAACCCCATGGCCTGTACAATCAGCTACTGCCAAAACATACGGACCCGAATTCTGAGTACTGGAAACCCACCACAGATCACCCCCAATCGTATCCCGCGGCTCCCAAATTGAATCAAATGACGCAAACCGACCTTCCAAACGATGAGACCGCGGCAATTGACCTTTCTGCAAACGGCTAGCGTAGTTTAGAGAACCCACCACAATTTGATGAGCCTCATCAAGCTCTTTATGCTGCTCCTCCAGCTCTTGAGTCCTTTCCGCAACGGTAGCTTCTAGAACCTTATTCTGGTTTTCTACCAACGCTTTTTGTGACTTTATATTCGTAGCTAATTGTTCTTGTAACCAACGCGTACGGGCAATCACGGCCAACGCCATAATCATCGCCTCAAGTACTAGACCTAAAGCCTGAGCAACGGAACCACTATTTAAGAATGTACGGACACCACTGTCGGGGAGGAGAGTAAATGGATTCGGCAACCCAAGAAATCCAAACAGGAAAACCATCCGGAAAAATAAATATGGAAACATGGCTATCATGAAAAATTTAGCTATTTCTAATCCGGCCATCATCCTTTTGAAAGCGGCATAATATATTAGCAATAGAATCGCGAAAGTCGAAGCGAATAATGGAAATAAATAAATATCTTTCGGTAGCTCATGCCTTAAGAATATATGCGTTATCATGTGAAACATATACCAAAGAAGATATATGTTGGTAATCAAATAAATCTTCGGAAAATATTTTTTTACCTCTAAAAAACTACGCGCAAAAATCACATAGACCATAGCCTGCAGGTAACTACAAACAATAAGTAACCCAGTCCCCATACTCTGCTGTTGATTTATGGATTTTTTCTCAATATCAAAAACAAATTCGAAGAGTCGCGACCCATCATGATACGACTGAGTCAATACGGCACTCACAGCAGCAAGAATCCAAAGACCGTAGTAAAAACTGGTTGTGTCTCGGCTTTGGTAAAACGAGTACCACGAAAACACTGTCAACGCCAAAAGTGCTCCAACTAAAATTCCTTCTAACCAAAGGCCCAATCGCCTATGCTCGACATACTCATCGACATGATAAAAGTCGAGACTAAAGCTGTTGGATCTAATAGTTGCTGCTTTTGTCGTAAATTCAACAATTAGATCCACCGTTTTGTTTGGCGCTATTAAAAACGATTTGTATAAGCTGGGCACTTTGTTAGGCGCAATTCGTCGGGGATCACTGCCGCTGAGTTTGTTATGAAAAGAAATTGGAAGCTCGAATGTTTGTGTTTCTCCATTCTCGTAAATCACTTTTAGGTTAACATCCTCCATCCACCGAGCATTTGCTAGGGATATTTTTCGCGAAAAATCACTGCTATTTTTTATTTTGGTAGCGAGTAAATAACGGGTGTATGGAGCTGGCGGATCAGCTTCCAGAATGCTTTGAAAATATGCGTTATCACTGGTCAAAGTCCTTTGAGTTTGTGCTGACGGCTGCGAAGCAACATCTAGGGCGCCTGCATCAACCGTAAAGTAAATCGGCGTATCATCTGTAATTACATACGTATCCGCGCAAATAAATCCCGGTTGGCAAATAATTACCAAAAAAAATATACGACACAGATTTGTAAGCATTTGCAACCTCTTCCATAACACTGTCAGAACAAATTTATTGGTATTACAATGTATTTATTCCTCTTCAATTTTCTTTAGACCCATTTTTAACTGCCTAGCCAATCCGCTTCTATCCTTTCGGTTAATAGAATTTAAATCAATACTAATTGAAACCCCTTTGGCACTCTCGTACTCAATCAGTTTTACTACCCCATTGTTTTTTCTTGCTTTCACTGAGAAAACTTTAATATCCCGCCCGATCCCCTTCATTCGCATCGCTTTGAGCTGCTCAGCTTCCACCAAATCTTGAACATGGGCGAATGTTTCATAGCTCATCAGAATTCCCCCGACCGGTGCATTCGCCTCAAGCCTTTGCGCCACATTTACCTCTCCACCAATAATCGTATAGGTTAATCTTTGCTCGCTCCCAAAATTACCAACGTTGCAATATCCGGTGTTTATACCCATTCTAACCTCGAAAGGATTCTCGAAACCTCTTTTTCTCCAATTATGCTGAAGTTGCTGCAATTTTTCATGCATTTCTATTGCCATTAAAACACAGGATCTAGCATCGTCTCTCTCTCCCTTGGACTCAGGATCTCCGAAAAAAACCATCATCGCGTCGCCAATATACTTATCGATCGTTCCACCGTGTCTGACAGCAATTTTTGTCATCTCAGAAAAGTACTCATTCAAATAATCAGTTAAAGCTTCCGGCTGAAGGCTTTCCGAAATTTGAGTAAAATTTTTAATATCACTAAAAAAGACCGTGAGCTTTTTTCGCTGGGTAGCGACTTTTGTATCGTAATCACCACGGAACAAAGCTTCATGGATTTGAGGCGGCAAATATTTTCCCAGCTGCCCACTGAGTTCCTCTAATTCGGTTTTCCTAGAGTCTAGCTCTTTGGTTTGTATTTTAAGATTTTTGTTCAACTTCACCAATCTTCTCTCTTGTCTGTCTGAATGGCGAGTTAGATCCTCATTTTCTCGAACTACGCGAGAAAAATCCTTGTATAGACGTTTAGAGTAATTGAGGACACCCTTGGGGTTATTAGTTCCTAATACCACCTTACCTTCAGCAAGAAGCTGCTTCTCTCGATCGTACAAATCAAAAGATTGATCCGCCACCTTAGCTTACCCCCTATCAAACATATTAGTTTTTTGGTTTTACATTTATCTTTAAGTCAGGGAAACGATCATGAAAGTCTTCTCCAAGCTCTTCCATAATGTCATCGTCTTCTTGGAAATACCACAAAATATCCAGATTGCCTCCGCCCTGCCTTATGCTCTCAAAACCTTCAAAAATTCGGTATAGCGCCTTGATACTCGAGCTATTTGTATAAATCAGTTCGATAATAACTTGGAATCGATCAGGAATATTTTCCTTTAGTAGATCAATTGACTCGATCACTTGCCCATAGAACGCTGAAACATCCTCTGGAAAAGACTCGCCTCTTATACTGAAGACTCCGTCCGATACAGACAATTTAATTTCAGGAGTTCGTTCTGTTTCTTGAATATTTAAGTCATTCATATTAAATCCTTGCAGCTAAAAAGAAATCAACGTGAGATGCATCAACATCAATAAATGCGAATGAGATCGGGTGTGAAGCTCTTCTGGCAATCTCAAGGAGCCCTAACCCGGCTCCGGGCCCATCATGCTTAGATGATTTTGACATACCTTCCCTGTACAGTTGTCGGATTGTATCTTTATCAGCAGCCTGCAACTCTTTTAAAGTCGTCTCTAACGCTAATGCATTTTCTTTTAAAACCCTGTTTCCACATATAACAGTTATTTCATCCTCTTTTTGCGATATACAAACCATGCCAGCTGCACTGCCGTCTTTGCCGCTGTGCCAAATAAGGTTTTGCATTCCCTCCATGAAAATAGAGAACACGGTACGTGACCGTTTTTTATCATCCATCTGTTTCATACGATTCTTTAGAAGATCGGCAAGAGTCACCATCAAATCATCGGAGACTTCACCATTATAAGCCATGATCGTCCCCGACTTTCTCATTGCAGCTCTAATATCGATTGCTTGTGATATTTCCATCAGATATCCTAGTAATTATTATATGTTTATCAAACTAACATGGAACGACGCAAACTGAAACAACTTGAGTGTAATACTTTGTAGTATTGTGTTACGATCGAATGGTAGATATTTCGCTTTAGTTACATAAACCTAAACTTGGATATTGACACACATGACTAGCTTTAGCATCGACGTTAAAAAGCTAAATTCCCTTGGAGTTATTGATCCCACTTCTGAAAGAGCGATGAAGGCTTTTGAACAGCATGAATTTACAGGTGCTGAAAGACTTTTTTTCAAACTCTGGGGAACGGAAGAGCTCAACATGGGCTACTTTGCAGTGGGACAAAAATTAGCGGAACGCGGTGAGCAACCGAATACAGCTTATGTCATCATATCCGGCGAAGTTGAAGGGAAAGATCATAGCGGCAGCTATCACTTAGGCCCAGGCAGTGTGTTGGGACTAGCCGAAGGGCTTAGTAGGAAGGTATACGAGTGGGATGCCTTTGCAAAAACAGCCGTTACAACAAAAGTTATACCGCTAGAGAGGGCGCTGAGGGAAGTCAGAGGCTTAAATGCTGGCCTTAAAGGAATTTGCAGATCGACTGCGATGCGAATCCTTAACTTGTCTTCTCCACCTGAGAGCCTATCATGAGCGCCTTTGATCCCGTGACATACCAAGATGGAGATGTGCTTTTTGAAGCAGGGGATAAAGCAGACAAGTTTTACGTTATAAAATCAGGGAAAATACGAATAGTCTCAAGGTCGCTCAACAAAGAATTTGCTTTGTTAAAAGAAGGAGAGTCGTTTGGAGAACAGTCTCTTTTGTCAGGGGGAGTAAGAGGTGCAGCGGCTGAAGCAGTAGGAAGAACTGTCTGCCTTGAAATTACGGCTAACGGGCTGCGAAATTTGCTTGAAAAAGAAGGAGGACTTGCCAAATCTGTTCTGGAAGCCCTTCTTCTGCAGCTGTCCATGCATAATTCAATCAGGCACTAGTATTTTAATACTCGGTAGTAGACTCCCCTCCTTATTTCCTGCCCGCGGATACTAAACACCTCCGCCGTGCTTTGAAAAAAATAAAATTCCTGTGACATCTTCGCGAAAACAGTCACACGCCTACTCACGCCATACTCAAAAAGCAAAAATAACTTCATTATACACTCACTTGCATAGCGAATTTTTTACGAGTATACTCACTAATCTTTCAATTTGAGACGAGTAATACTCAGATTGTTATTCACGCAAATCAGAAATTACGGATTTGCAACTTTTTTTGGGGAAATATGCAATTAAAAATTCTAGGATGTAATGGTGGGATAGGGGGGATCAACCGCCGAACCACCTGCTACAGGATAAACGATTCGATTTTAATAGACGCTGGAACCGGTCTAGGAGATTTGGACCTGGATGAACTTGCCTTAATAGATCACGTTGTTTTAACTCATGCACACTGGGACCATATCAGCTGTTTGCCCCTACTCCCAGATGCGGTTTTTTCTGAAAGAAAAAAACCTATCAAGGTTTGGGCACTTCCAGAGGTCATAAAAATATTGAAAGTAAATGTTTTTAATGATCAAGTATGGCCAGACTTTACCAAAATACCAATAATTGGAGGTAATGAACCAATTGTCGATCTAAAACCATTGCCAGAAAAAGATTCTATTCACATTGACGGAGTTGAAGTTTCAAAACTACCCGCGAACCATGGAATTCCAGCTTGCGGACTAAGAGTTGAAAAAGGAGGAAAAGCTGTGGCTTTTTCAGGTGACACGGCCGATGATGAGGTTTTTTGGAAAAAGATATCAGCAGATCATGCTATCAAGGCTGTGGTCGTTGAATGTTCCTATCCGAAGAGCCTTACGGATTTAGGAAAAATGACATTACATTTAAGTACGGATATTATCAGCACTCGGCTGGCTAGGATACCGAAAAATATTGCCCGCATTATTATTCATCGTAAGCCTGGATACGAAGGAATTATCGACACTGAACTGAGAGAAGATCTTGGGCATCTCGATCTGCGTTTTCCCATCCCAGGTCAGGAATACCAATTCTAACCATGGAACCTTCAAACGATCCACGAAACGATTTCAACAAAATTTTCCAAAAATTTTTGGAGGCTCCGACCACACAAAATCGCGATCAACTTCTGGCTGCCGCTGAAAAATACCGAGATGCTTGGATATTAACCATGGCAAGCGGCGGTCATCAAACAAATGTTCCTGATCCCAGCAATTGGGCACCCGAGGCTATCGCACAGTTCTACAGCGAACAACTATCAAAGACAAGCTCATCAACAAAATATTCCCGAAAACTTGAAGCTGTTAGATCCCTAGGTAACGGGTTACCTATAAAATTAGCATTGCAAGAACGTACCAATCTAAGAGAAAAAAAAACCTATTGGACAGTGAGCTGGCGCACCAAATATTCTCCCTCTGGTACAAATCGTAGATTTTATTACTCAGCAGGACAATATTGGCATTGTCCTGCTGCCGTTGCTCTCGAATTGCTAGAAGACCTTGATCAACAGGGCGGATTAGGAGAAGAGTATTTGGACATTAGGCCAGGAAACACAAACGTAAAAGTAATCATAAACCCTGATACTCAAGAAAAAAATCCTAGTTTTTATAACACGCAATGCAGAAGCATTTTTGCAACTGATGAGTATTGGGGTTCTGCCCCTAAGGTAGTGGCTCTTTCTGACACTAACTCTGACTGGAAAAAAGTAATGATCGTTAATAATGAAAATTTGAATTGTACTTTTAGATCGCTGACGAAGAATTCAACCTACATGCCAAAAAAAGGCCTTGCAAAAAGCAGCGAATGGTGGCTCGACAATGCGATGATGGATGCAAACGTCCAACAAATGCGAATTTTTCACAAAGAGCTAAAAAAGATTGTTAATATCTCGCAATAAAATCATGAGCTATTTAAGTAACCGGTACAACCAAACAAGCATAAAAGATAATCCAAGTCCTCCAGCCGTTAAGGCAGCTACCAACGTATGACGGTTATCCATTATTTTACTGATTAGTGCGGCAGTCATTTTTGAGCCCACGCAAAGATACAAAATCACTAAAGACCACGGGAAAAAAAAAGCTAGTAAGATAGCTATCAAAAATATTTTTGATGAAATTTGCATTTATAAAAGTTGTCCCCGTTGAAGTTGAATTTTTTATTCTTAGGTGTTGTTTATGATATCCAATCGCTTAGTATATTCGCTAATTTGATCATGGGTCACAGCCTTCATATCTTTACCCTCCCGATATTCTCTAAACCAATGTACTGTGTGAGTCATCGCTTCACGCAATGACCATACATTGTTCCAACTTAGCAAACTCTCTGCTTTTCTGGAACTCAGCCGAAGCTCTCTATCTTCATTATTTGTATTGTTTTTTTCAACATCCCAAATCAGTGACTCTCCCCATAAATCAGAAATCAACTCAATCAATTCCCGGACCGTAACAGCCTCATCATCCCTCGGACCAAAATTCCATCCGGAGTCCGCCCAATCTTCATTGTTATAAAGAACCTGTCCAAGCAAAAGATACCCCTGCAGCGGCTCTAATACGTGCTGCCATGGACGAATAGAATACGGATTTCTGACTTTTAATCGCTCTCCAGTTTTTAGTGCGCGTAGGATATCCGGTATGATTCTAAATTTTCCCCAATCCCCTCCGCCAATTACATTCCCTGCCCGAGCTGTTGCGAGACTAATTCCTTGATCGCAAAAGTATGATTTTCTATATGCATGACTAATTATTTCAGCGGATGCTTTACTACTGCTGTATGGATCATTACCTCCAAGTGGGTGGTCCTCTGAAAACTCAATTTTTGAACCAATATTTTGGTAGCATTTATCAGTCGTAACATTTACCACTGATTTAACCGATCGGACCTTACGTAGACACTCCAAAAGGTTTACTGTGCCTATTATATTGGTAAGATAAGTTTCCCGCGGAGAATTATAGCCCTCTAAAACTAGTGGCTGAGCAGCGAGATGAAACACAATATCTGGATCAAAACTAATCAAAACCTTTTCCAAATAACTGTAATCTAAAATATTGCCGAATGTAGAATGCATCCCATCGCCGACTTCGGCTATATCATACAGATTCTCCTGACCATCGGCTTCAAGAGCGTAACCATATACATCAGCCCCTAATTTTTGCAACCACAGCGATAACCATCCGCCCTTAAAACCGGTGTGTCCAGTGATAAAGACTTTTTTCCCCTCCCAAAAACTTTTTTTTATCAGCTCCATATTTTTGAAGCACCATTAGTAATTAAATATTGGTGCTGGTGAGAGGAATTGAACCTCCGACCTATTGTTTACGAAACAATTGCTCTACCGACTGAGCTACACCAGCAAATCCTCAACAACCTTCTATCGCACCCACCAAAAAAGCCAGCCAATCTGCGACAACTAGTGATTCCTATTTATGCGTAAAATTTGGAGATCTTTTCTCTATAAACGCCGCCATACCCTCTTCTTTATCCTCTGTCGCAAAAGAGGAATGAAATAATCGACGCTCAAACCTTACGCCTTCAACCATATTAACCTCAAAAGCCCTTTTAACTGACTCTTTTGCCATCATTAGTATTGGAGACGACAGCTTACAAATCTTAGCAGCTGTGGCAAGAGCATTTTCTATCAAATCTTTTGTTGGAACTATTCTTGAAACCAAACCACTTCGCTCTGCCTCCATTGCATCCATTAATCTATCTTGACCCAAGAGCACCATCTCCATCGCCTTGGATTTCCCGATAAATCGAGGAAGCCTTTGAGTTCCTCCCGCCCCGGGAATTACCCCCAAGTTAATTTCAGGCTGCCCAAACTTAGCATTTTCTGCAGCGATTATAAAATCGCACATCATGGCCAACTCACACCCTCCTCCAAGCGCGTACCCGGAAACAGCAGCTATTACAGGTTTACGACAATTGGAAACTGCTTCCCAATCCGTGGTTATAAAGTCAGACTTATATACATCCATGTATGACTTGCCCTTCATGTCTTTTATATCTGCGCCCGCTGCGAACGCTTTTTCACTTCCCGTAATTACCAAGCAACCAACATTTTCATTCGCATCAAATGAATCAACAGCATCGGAAAGCTCTCTCATCAATTCAGGGGATAATGCATTTAAAGCTTCGGGTCTGTGTAAGGTTATCAGTGCTACACGGCCCTCTTGTTTCGTCTTAATATTCTCATACTTCATTTATGAAATCCTTATCTGAAATTTACATACATCACTGATTGCCCTTCCTTAAAGACTTGATACGAATTATTATATCGATACCGTCGACAACTAACCCTTTAGGCACGGAGGGGCTCTTTAATAGAACAATCTTGTCAGTCGATACGTCAGTCAAACTGTCTGATTCGGTATCGTAAATATGGTAGTGCGGCTCGGTATTAGAATCATAAAATACCCTCTCCGGATCAACTATCACTCGTTTAATCAGTCCGGTATCGACAAATAATTTCAGAGTGTTATGTACCGTCGCCTTGGACGTTTTAAGATTTACTCTGTTGGTCGCAAGAAAAACCTGATCAGCTGACAAATGAGTTCTTTTTTCAAACAACACATCGGCTATCTCTATTCTCTGACGCGTTGGCTTTATACCTTTTCTGATGAGCACATCCATTGAAGTCTCTTTATTCTCTTCACGACCAACCATAATATTATTTTTTATGTCGAATCTGCGCATTTCGATTGTACTCAATAATTGAATATCGTGTTTAATTTTGCATAGAGATTTCTTGCAAATCTCTTGGAAGCCGAAAAACCACATCTTCTGTTGAGGTGCCTATCTCTTCAATGTCGGCTGAACCCATTTTTTTTAGCCGATCTAACACTTGCTGAACCAATACTTCCGGAGCAGATGCACCCGCTGTAACACCAATAACAGAATCGTCAGAGAACCACCCCTCATCCAACTGGACGGGATTATCCAACATGTACGCATCGACCCCTAATTTGCTGGCGACCTCTCTCAAGCGATTAGAATTCGAGCTATTAGGAGAACCCACTACCAAAATCACATCACAAAACTTCGCGAGCTCTCGAACACCGTCCTGCCTATTTTGCGTCGCATAACAAATATCATCCTTTTTGGGGCCCACAATTTTCGGAAATTTCTCCTTCAACACCTTAACTATACTAGCTGTATCATCTACGGAAAGTGTAGTCTGAGTTACAAATGCCAGCTTATCAGGATTACTCACAACCAAATTTTTTACATCACCCTCCGACTCCACTAGGTGTACCCTACCATCTATTTGCCCGGTAGTTCCCTCCACTTCGGGATGACCTTTATGACCAATCATAATTAATTCACGTCCATTTTTATAATTATTTTGTACTTCTCTGTGAACCTTGGTAACAAGCGGACAAGTTGCATCATAAATTTTGATTTTCATATTTTTAGCTTTATCCCTAATGGCTTGGGAAACTCCATGAGCACTGAATATCACCACTGACCCTGATGGAACATCTTCGATTTCTTCAACGAATATTGCCCCTTCCTCTTTAAGTTTCTCTACCACAAACCTATTGTGCACAACCTCATGCCGAACATATATGGGTCGGCCATGCTGCTGGAGGGCTCGTTTTACAATTTCTATAGCCCTATCAACTCCTGCACAAAACCCTCTTAATTTAGCAATATAAATTTTCATGGTCCGATTATTACCTATCCAAAACAAAAAATTTAATTCTTTTCTATTCCAGCATTCACATTATTTTCAGAATCGCGCAAAATATCATAAAGAATCAGAAAAGCTCCAATGGTTATAAAAGAATCAGCCATATTAAAAGCTGGCCAATAATATTCATCCAAATGTACCGAGATAAAGTCAGTCACCACACCTAAAAATATTCGGTCAATCAAATTGCCCAAAGCTCCACCAATTATAAAGGTCAGCGATAGACAAAACACCTTTTTATTTAGATTGGTACACACCAGATAAATCATATACGTTACCGCTACAAACCCTATAGTTACAAAAAACCAACGTTGCCAGCCCGAAGCTCCCGCCAAAAAGCTAAAAGCAGCCCCTGAGTTATATGTCAGATACAGGTCGAACCAGGAAAATACTTGAATACCTTCCTGTAATGGCAAAGACATTATGGCGAGATACTTTGTAACTTGATCCACTACCGCCAGACCAAT
>PAHB01000064.1 GCA_002704665.1 Pseudomonadota bacterium | reverse complement strand
TTCGGAAGTAATCGAGTTTACAATAAATGTTTCGGGACTAATTGAATATTATAATAACGAAAAAGATGGTATCGACCGGATAGAAAATCTCAGAGAATTAGTCAATGCCGGTATGGTGTTTGAGGCTGAAAATACACTAACCCGGGTGGATATAACAGCCTCCGACGCATCATCAAAATTTGATTCCGTCCAAGACGAAGGAAACTTACTTCCGAGCTTTCTAGCATACGCATCTTTAGAATCCGGGGAGCATCAAGCAAGCGACGGCTCAAAAGCACTTCAGTTGATGACGGTGCACGCTGCCAAAGGACTTGAGTTTGATACGGTATTCCTAACGGGTCTAGAGGAGGGTCTTTTCCCACATGAAAATAGCCTAAACGATACCAGCGGTTTAGAGGAAGAGAGAAGACTTATGTATGTAGCGATAACTCGAGCAAAGAAAACTTTGTTTATATCCCATGCGCAGTCACGAATGTTGCATGGTCAGACACGATGGAACATGCCCTCACGATTTTTAGAGGAGATACCCGGAGAAAATGTTCAAAAATCCAACGTAGAATTTACATCGATATTACCGCGAACTAGTCAATTTGAAGATCTACCCCCTAACGGTAAAAATAAACTTCCCAACGGGCTAAGAATTGGGTTGACTGTTGAACACGGAAAGTTTGGTGTAGGAGTAATCGTTCAAGCTGAAGGGCAAGGTAATGACACTCGGGTACAAGTAAATTTTGAAAACTTTGGCAACAAGTGGCTTGTATTAAGCTTTGCTAAACTAAAAACAATAGGTAAAAATTAAAAACACCCCAATAGCAAAGTTATTTGCGATCAATTAAATCCGCATATTTTTCAGAAAACTTTGAATAATGCTCCACCAATCGCTGAAATGGCAAAGGTGGGTGAGAATGTGTTAGCTCCCCGGATCTTGGAAGATATAAATCGTACAGTCTTGAAATCCAGAAACGTAGTGCCGCAGCTCGTAGCATCGACGGCCAAGCCTCAATTTCATTACTAGTCAATGTCCTAATTTTTGTATACGAGGTAATCAAAGACTTTGCAGTATTGACATCCAGTGCACTATTTTCAGTTCGACACCAATCATTGACCGTAATAGCAAGGTCATAGACCAAAAGGTCGTTGCAAGCGAAATAAAAGTCAATTACTCCCCCGATTATCTCCCCATCAAAAAGAACATTATCTCGAAACATATCGGCATGAATAATCCCTTTTGGAAGGTTTTTGTTATTTAGCGAAGATTGAAATTCAATTTCTTCTTGTATTAAATCTCGAGTCTTTTTATCTAAAAATGGATAAATTTCTGGTGCTTTACTCTCCCACCAAGACTTCCCCATAACGTTATCCAAAACTCCCTCATAGGAAAATCCTGTTTGATGTATGTGGGCGAGAGTTTTTCCAACTTGGGCACAATGCTTTAGGTCAGGTTTAATTACTGGCTTTCCCTTCAAATAACTGACTATAGCGGCAGGCTTCTTTTTTAGTTCACCAAGAAATTCATTGTTTCTATTTGCAACAGGGTTTGGCACTGGAAGGCCATGCTTCGCCAAGTGAGACATTAAGCCTAAATAATAAAATAGCTCAGCATGTTTTAACTTTTCAAAAATGGTTAGAACAAACCTGCCACGATCGGTATCCAAAAAATAGTTGGTATTTTCTATTCCGGAAGAAATACCTTGAAACTTTATCAAATCACCAATTGAGTATGTTTCAAGCCAACGACTAACGTCACTCTGGGAAATAGTAGTAAAAACCGACATGTAGTATATTTCAGAACAAAATGAAAATTTGCTAGGTATAATTGTTTTCGTATTTGTAAAGAGTAGGATACTCCAAAAACTCGCGGGACTATACCGATTTATGAAAACATTGTTATTAATAGACGGATTTAATCACGTTTTTCGTGCGTATCACGCCATGCAAAGACTTGGTCTAGAAACATTCGATGGAATGCCAACAGGGGCGATCTATGGATTCCTAAACATGATTAACCGATTGAATAAGGATTTGGAATTCAGCGCGGTTGCTGCCGTTTTTGATTCTCCTGGTAAAAATTTTAGGCACAGCATTTTTCCTGATTACAAAGCAAATAGAGGGCCGATGCCTGACGATTTAGTAGCTCAAATAGATCCTCTATTCGAATGCATTCAGGCTCTCAAAATTCCCCTTATTAAACAGGAGGGATATGAGGCTGATGATCTCATTGGGACTTTGGCAAAAAAGGCTGTATCTGAGGGTTACAAGGTAATAGTATCTTCCGGCGATAAAGATTTTTCTCAGCTGATTAGCGACAACATACAACAATTGATTCCTCAAAAAAATAATAAGGATCTGATTTTAGATCGGAACGGTGTCTTTAAAAAATTTGGCGTTCATCCACATCAAATAATAGATTTTCTAGCATTGATGGGAGACTCATCTGATAACGTTCCTGGGGTCAGTGGCTGCGGTCCAAAAACTGCAAGCGACTGGTTAAATAAATATGGAAACCTTGAAGAGGTAATAGCAAATGCTAATAAAATAAAGGGGCGAGGTAGTCAAAATTTACCTGATAGTAAAAAATGGCTTGAAACTGCTAAAAAACTAGTCACTATAAAAACAGATATTGAAATCAATTATTCGATAAATAGTTTAGAAAAAAAATCTCCTGATTTCGCTAAAGTTAAAGAGCTATATAAAAAGCTAGAGCTTGAGAGTTTGCTAAAAAAAATATCTTTTTCAGAAACTTCAAACGAGATAGCAGAATCTCCAAAAAACGATTTAGAAAAAGATAAAACTAAACCTATTTACCAAACTATTACTAATGTAAAGCAACTTAAAAACCTGCTGGTGTCAGTTCAGGAAGCAAATATAACAGCCATTGATACAGAGACAACTAGCCTGAATCCCATGAATGCTGAATTGGTTGGTATTTCGCTATCCACAAAACATAAACATGCAGCTTATATTCCAGTTAATCATTCAACTAAAGACCCTCAATTAAATAAGGACGTTGTATTGAGATTAATGAAGAGTTGGCTAGAGAACCCCGAAAAATTTAAAGTAGGTCAAAACATAAAATATGATATGCACATTTTTGCGAACTATGGAATAAAGATACAAGGAGTTATTCATGACACGCTGCTTGCGTCCTATGTACTTGAATCCCATAAATCTCACAAACTTGACAACCTAGCCGAAGAAAAATTAGGTGAGATAACTATTAAGTATGAAGACATGGTAGGAAAGGGAAAAAATCAAATAAACTTCGCAAATGTTGCCATAGAAAATGCAACGACCTATGCGGCAGAAGATGCTGATATCACACTTAGGCTCTATCAGCACTTCTCTGAGCGTTTAAAAACTAATAATACTTTAAACTATATCTATGAAAAAATTGAGATTCCGCTTATTGGAATTCTTTTAGATATGGAAAAATATGGGGTTTTAGTCGATCATAATCTTCTACACAAACAATCCATCTATATAAGTGAAAAACTTTCGGTTCTTCAAAAGAAAGTACATGATCTAGCAAATAAGGAATTTAATTTATCCTCAACAAAACAATTGAGAGAGGTTCTATTTAACGAAAAAAGTTTGCCCATTTTAAAAACCACCCCCAAAGGCGAACCCTCTACAGATGAATCTGTGCTGCAACAACTCGCACAAAATCACCCAATTGCCGATAGTCTTCTCGAGTTTCGACGACTATCAAAACTTAAAACAACTTACACCGATAAATTACCAAGAATGATAAATAAAACTACGGGGAGAGTGCATACAAATTATGGTCAAGCCATCGCGGTGACTGGTAGACTTTCGAGCAGTGACCCCAATTTACAGAATATTCCAATTAAAACTACAGAAGGGCGAAAAATAAGAGAAGCCTTTATTGCACCGAATGGCTACATATTAATATCCGCAGACTATTCGCAAATTGAACTTCGAATTATGGCTCATCTTTCGCAAGACCAAAGCCTTCTTGAAGCGTTCATAAATCACGAAGATATCCATCGACATACAGCCTCCGAACTGTACGGTCTACCACAGTCTGATATCTCGAACGAACAGCGAAGACACGCCAAAGTTATAAACTTTGGTCTCATATATGGAATGGGTAATTTTGGTCTTGCAAAACAACTCAACATTGACATCACCGAAGCAAAAAACTACATCGACCGATACTTTTCTCGATATCCCGGAGTAAAAAGATATATGGATGAAACCAAGCAAAAAGCTTCCCAAAATGGTTTTGTTGAGACGGTATTCGGAAGGCGCCTATATTTGCCCGATATAAAAGGAAAAGGTGCTCGCCGAAAAGCCGCTGAGCGTGAAGCTATAAACGCCCCAATGCAAGGAACAGCAGCAGATCTAATCAAACTAGCGATGATAAAAGTAAATAACTGGCTTCTTGATAATTCAATGAAAACAAGAATGATTATGCAAGTTCATGATGAACTTATTTTAGAAGTTCCTGAGAAAGAAATGTCAGCAATTAACGCAAATTTAGCCGAACTGATGACAAACATTCCGGGGCTCTCGGTGCCGCTTGTAGTAGATATTGGTAAGGGACGAAACTGGGATGAGGCTCATTAAGCAGGTCTAATAGAATTGTCAAATAGGGTGCTTTTTGTTAAAAAAATTTATAGAAATGATTCAATTCACCATAAGAATCTTTGGGGAATAATTTATGTGATTCGAGAATGGCGCCGTTTACATATGCCTTTGCGCGACGGCACGCCTCTTCCAACGAATTAGTCTGGGGAATCAGTGTTGCCATAGCTGAAGACAGCGCACAACCCGTGCCATGAAAATTCTGACCTTTTTTTCTTTTTGAACTCAGTATTTTTATATTTTCACCATCAAAAATAACGTCGGATAAGTTATTAGAATCTAGATGACCTCCTTTCAGGTAGATTATTTTCCCAACTGGGTAAGAAAAACTTTTATGCATTTCACGGGCGGTCGTAATCATTTCATTTAAATTATTTGGAAATAGTTTTCCAGTGATTTCTGCCGCCTCCTCTAAATTTGGCGTAACGACTTTTGCTAATGGAACTAACCATCGTCTCAAAGCTGTGATGCCGGTTTTCCCCAAAAATCGATAACCATTTGCAGATGCCGATAAAACAGTATCCAAAACAATAGGTATTTTCGGAAAAGCTTTAAGTATTTTAGCTATCGCAATGATTGAATCAGGATTTGATACTACGCCTATTTTAATCGCTGACACTTCCAGATCGGAAAGAATACTATTCAATTGATTTGCGACTATGTTATGCCCAAAAAAAGTCATTTCCTTTACACCTTTACTATTCTGAGCAGTAGCACACGTAACTACACCGCGACCGCAACCTCCCAGTGCGGAAATGGTCTTGATGTCAGCAAGGACTCCTGCTCCACCAGAGGGATCAAACCCAGCTATTGCGATAATATTTGGTTTTTTTTTCATTACGCTATAATTTAGATCGATTGTCTTTCATGAAACTGAGTGTTATACAAATCTGAATAACGCCCGTTCAATTTCATCAACTGGTCATGAGTTCCAACTTCTAACAGTTTTCCCTGCTCTAAAACTATTATTCGACTGGCTTTTTCGATAGTTGATAACCTATGAGCTATAACTAGAGACGTTCTACCTCGCATCAAAGAACTTAAAGCCGCTTGTACAAATTTTTCCGACTCCGAATCCAAAGCAGAGGTAGCTTCGTCTAAGATTAGTATCGGTGCATTTTTGAAAAACGCCCGGGCTATCGCGAGACGTTGTCTTTGCCCGCCAGATAATCGTACGCCCTTTTCTCCTATTATGGTGTCGAAACCATCTGGCATTTCTAAAATAAAGTTTTTAGCGAATGCCCCCTCAGCAGCATGAATTATTTTTTGCCTTACCTCGGTAGAAGCCCCGCCGTAAGCAATATTCGCAGCGACGGTATCATTAAAAAGCGCTACCTCTTGACTAACTAGTGCAATGTGCCGCCTTAAATTTTCAAGTTTTAAAGATGATATGTCGATACCATCGATAGATATTTGGCCCCTTTGAGGCTCATAAAATCTAGCTAACAAGTTTGCAACTGTTGTTTTGCCCCCTCCTGAAGAGCCTACGATGGCAACAGTCTCTCCCTTTTTGATTTCAAAGTTGAGAGAATTCACCGCAAAATTTTGAGACACAGGATATTTGAAATCAACTTGACTGAACTCGATATTGCCCTCAACCGTTTCTAGCGTATTTTTTGCTTGGTCCCTTTCCGGGTATGAATCAATTAGTAAAAAAACGGTATCTGCTGCGGCAATTCCCCTTTGTAAATGCTCGGATATTCCGGTTAATCTTTTTAGTGGCGCAGTTAACATGAGCATGGCTGCTAAAAAAGATACAAACCCACCGACTGTTGTCATATCTTGTTGAGCTTCCAATGTGACGTAGTGAACAACAATAGCTGTAGCGACTGCCGCAAGTAGCTGAACAACAGGAACATTACCAGCGGCAGCGGCTGTTTGTCGCATCATCCATTTTCTAATATTTTCAATCGTTTGAAAAAATTTTTTCTTCTCATGCTTATGTCCTGCAAATATCTTCACAACTTTTATACACTCAATAACCTCTTGAACCACTTGCGTTAAGTTTCCCATGGCAATCTGCGTCTCGCCACTAGTTGTTCGTAGTTTAAGATTGAAAAAACGCACCACTAACGCTATTGGGGGAATCATTATGAAAGTTATAAGTGTTAGTTTCCAATTTAAATATAAAAGGTAACTCATCAAACCAATTACGGTCAGGGAATCTTTGATGAGCACGGTCACAACTTGTGTCGCAGCTTGGGTTACTTGTGCAACATCATAAGTAAACCGAGAGATTATATTTCCTGATGGAATATCTTGAAAATATCCGATTGGAAGGTTTAAAAGTCGGCCCATCATTTGAATACGAAGGTCAGCTACCACTTTATTACCAACCCAAGCAGCTGCATATTGTCCAATAAATCCACCCATCCCCCTCACTAAAAACAACAGGACAAGAAAAATAGGGGTCCATTTTATCAGCAGGGGGTCTTTATCGATAAATGTTCCGTCCAGAAATGGCTTCACTGCTACCGGTAAAGCAACCTCAGTAGCGGACATGAGAACCATCCCAAATATGGATAATGCAAAAATCCCGGCATATGGTTTAACATAACCCAACAAGCGTCCGTAAAGAATAAAGCCTGATTTGTCTCGTCTCATCTACTAATTATCCCACCAGTGAAAGAGAGGCACAATCAATACAATATCTATTTGTTTATTAATCTAATATAATCAGAAGAAATTACCTTAAGAGTACTTAATAACAGCAAGGATGCAACTTGGAAAAAAATAGTCAGTATTCTATTGGTCACTACCAGCGACCGATTATAAAAACGCCTAACCAGATAGATCGGATAGTGATGCATTCGTGCTGTGCTCCGTGTTCTGGTGAAGTGATTGAGGCAATTCAAGCGTCCGGAGTTAAACAAACCGTATTTTTTTACAACCCAAATATCCATCCACAAGAAGAGTACCTCATGAGAAAAAATGAGAATAAAAGGTTTTGTAAAAAAATGGGGATCGAGTTCATCGATGCTGACTACGATACAGATAATTGGTTTGAAAGAGTAAAGGGCTTGGAGAATGAACCTGAAAGGGGGCGGCGTTGCTCCCTTTGTTTTGATATGAGATTTGAGCGTACGGCTCTTTTCGCTCATGAAAATAAATTTGAGTTATTTACGAGTAGTCTCGGTATATCGCGGTGGAAAAATATGGACCAAATTAACTCTTCTGGTCATACTGCAGCGCAAAAATATCAAAAACTTAAATATTGGGATTTCAATTGGCGCAAAAAGGGTGGAACACAGCGAATGATTGAAATTTCGAAAAAAGAGAAGTTTTATCAACAGGAATATTGCGGATGTGTTTACTCATTGCGAGATACAAATAGATGGCGTAAAGAAAACAACCGACCAAGAATCAAACGCTTGATAAAGTTCTATTAATTATAATGTATAATTAGGATTCGAAACGTAGCGTTAATATTTGACGTGCAAAGGAATTTTCGCTTATAGTCTGACTATGGATGCCGAATTCACAGCCTTAGCAGAGAAAATCGAACAACTGATAAAAATGTGCGATAAGTTGCGAGAAAATAATCTGGCACTAAGGCAACAAATTGCAAATATAAGAAGCGAAAATGACCAGCTTAGCCATAAAGTCACCGTAGCTATCGACAAACTTGAACACCTTGTTAACCAAAACTAAACAATATAATGGTGACTAAACCTAATTCTACGAGTATTGACGTCACTATACTTGGAAGACAATTTAGCGTTGCGTGTAATGAAAAGGAAAAAGAAGAGTTATTGAGGACGGTGGAATTTGTTGATGCTCGCATGCAAGGAATCAGAGAAAACGGCAAAGTAATCGGTGTTGAAAGAATTGCCATCATGGCTGCCTTAAACATTGCTCATGAACTCTTAACTACCAAATTAGAGGGTGATTTGGATATTGGGGCACTCAGAGGTAGAATCATTGCAGCGACAGAGGAAATAGAAAAGTCATTGACTGCTCAAGACGAACTTTTTTAGTACCCCTGCAGTGTGCGTTAAGGTTTAAATATTTTTGAACCAATATATACATTAATGGATTGCTGACTCAAAGAGCACTGTTGTGTGAATCCTAATTGGAAGCACCTGAAGAGCTCGGAAAGCGAACCACCTTGAACTTTTGGTTCAAGATACTGACCTGACGGCATATGCGGGGGTATCTTTATTTTAGATAATCTACGCTTTTAACATTAACAGGGTCCCGCAATTATGAAATATTGGCTGATGAAATCAGAGCCCCAAGTTTTCGGTATTGATGATTTAATATCGAGACCGCACCAAACAGAACCGTGGGATGGTGTCCGGAACTATCAAGCACGGAACTTTATGCGGGATGATATGGTGGTGGGAGATCGAGCGTTTTTTTATCACTCAAGCTGCCCTAGCCCTGGTATCACGGGTTTAGTAGAGATAAGCAAAAATGCATATCCTGACAAAACACAATTTGATACCTCTAGTAAGTACTTTGACCCTAAATCTACGATATCGAAGCCCCGTTGGTTTAATGTGGAAGTAAAATTCCTAAAAAAAATCCCACTTATTTCTTTAGATAAAATCCGTGGTAATAGTAAGCTCTCAACTCTTCAAATCCTAAGGCGGGGAAATCGGTTGTCTATTACACCAATTACAAAAGAAGAGTGGTCCGAAATTTTGAAAATGTGTCAATAACTTGTGGATTGGTTCATAATCTACATATTGATTGGTTTGGCTGTAGGTCTAATTGCAGGAATGCTGGGAATTGGAGGGGGCACAACTCTTGTTCCTTTACTGGTATTTGCTTTCACCAACCAAGACTTTGATAGCACCAAAATATTACACCTAGCAATAGGTACAACCATTACTACAATCGTTTTCACATCTATTTCCAGCCTTCGACAACATCACCGAAGAGGTGTGGTTAGATGGGATATCTTTAAAAAGGCAACGCCCGGATTAATCGGTGGAACCTTACTTGGAACGTTTGTAGCAGATGTCTTAAGCTCTGAATCATTGGCAATATTTTTTGTTCTATTTGTATACTATTCTTCTATTAAACTTTTTTTTGATTCTAATCATTCTACTAAAAGAGAACTCCCAGGAGTTATCGGGGTTACCTTCGCTAGTATCTTAATAGGAATTATTTCTAGCTTTGTAGGTGCTGGTGGAGGAGTTATATCGATACCACTAATGGTTATGTGTAACGTCCCAATCCTTCAGGCAGTCGGGACATCTGCAGCCTTAGGGTTACCCATTGCTGTAGCTGGATCGATTGGTTACATCTACCACGGTTTAGGGGAAAGTCTATTGCCTGCTCTATCTTTCGGATATGTTTATACTCCAGCACTGCTGGGTATAGTCCTCGGAACGTTTATAACTGTTCCCTTTGGGGTGCGAGCCGCTCACCAAATGCAAGGTGATTCTTTAAAAAAAGTTTTTGCCGTCTTGCTTTTTCTATTAGCAAGTAGAATGGCATGGGAAATTTTAGGTACTTGACGAGCATCTATGCAAAATTCAAAGCCTTTTTACTCTCTCTAATTTTTTGCAATCGATGAGCTTATTTGTGGTTCATTACTTAAATTGTCTCGAATAATATTTTTTTGAATTTTTCCCATTGCATTCCTGGGAAGCTCGCTAACTGAAAAAATATACTTCGGAACTTTATAGTTCGCTAATTGTGTTTTTAGAGTATTCCGTATTTCATTCTCATCTATCCCTTGATGACCCGCCGGCACAACGACCGCCACCACTGCTTCTCCTAAGTCGTGGTGTGGCACTCCTACCACAGCAACCTCGCTCACGTCGCTGACCTTCTGAATCATTTGCTCGACTTCCTTAGGATAAACGTTGTAACCCCCGGTAATAATCATGTCCTTAGCTCTACCCACTATACTAAGGTATTTTTTTTTATTCAGATATCCAATATCTCCTGTCTTAAACCATTTATCCGCAGTAAATTCGGAATCTGTTTTTTGCGGTGAACGCCAGTATCCGTTAAATAAACTAGGTCCTTTTATTTGTATTTCTCCAACGTCACCTTCACCCAACTCTACATTATTGTCATCAACAATTCTGAGTTGATAGTTTTCTAAACAAATACCAACCGTTCCGACAGAATCTTTGCTCCCAGGAGGTGTGGCTGTAATTATCCCCGCCTCAGACATTCCATAACGCTCTATAATTTTCTTGCCTGCACGTTCTAGAAACTCAATTTGTAGTTTTTCAGTCAGTGGAGCTGAGCCAGATATAAACAAGCGAATATTTTTACACTTTTCAATGTTTAATGAAGCATCATCCAGTAATCTTGAATAGTAAGTAGGAACGCCCATGAATATAGTCGCTTTGACCAAATTTTGGATTACCTCTGTCGTATTAAATTTATTGATCCAAATTATCTTTGCCCCAGTGATTAAAGCGGAATGATTGGCGACAAAAAGCCCGTGTATGTGAAATATGGGTAATGCATGTAGCAAGATATCTGATTCGTCAAATAACCATGTCTTGGCCAAAATTTCTGCATTATTTGCAATATTTCCGTGTGTCAACATTGCACCTTTGGGTTGACCTGTAGTTCCTGATGTGTAAATCAAAACTGCCAAATCTGATGATTCCCTATACACAACAGCTGAGAGTCTTGTAGCTTCGGCCCCACTTTTACTAATCTCATCTATACTAATTACGTTGATATTACTTTTGTCGCCAGCCACTCGCCGAATCTTATCGTCCGTAGTTTGATCAGCAATGACAACTTTCGGCATGGCATTTTCTAGAAAAAACTTCAACTCTCTATCGCCGTAAGCTGTATTAAGCGGAACATAGACTAGTCCAGCACTCAGGCATGCTAAATAAAGAATAAGAGCCTGAGGACTCTTCTGAATTTGTACTACAACGCGGTCACCCGGCTTTACTCCTGTTTGCAACAAAGTTTCAGCATATTGTGAAGTCGATTTAATTAAATCTGAATATTTGAGATAGTGCTTTTCTCCCCACTCGATGGCAACCCGATCTTGGTGTTTATTCATCGAATCCAGTAGAATCTTATAGAAGTTTTTATTTATCATTTCTCCATGAACTCGTCAACGACGCCGCATTTTATAAAATCATTGGTCGATATTTCAAATTGAAATTTTTTACCTATTACAGCTTCAACTGCCTTCTCGGGGAGTAGAAAAAACTTAGCATTTAATTCCGCTCTTACCGTGCCACAGCCAGATGCCAACGATACATAAGCGCCACCTCCCGCACACCCTTTTACAACAAGCTTCACCGAAATTTTTCGTCTCTTAGCCTCAGCTAAGCACAGCGCAGTATGAGCCATGTAATCTGATAAAATAACCTGTTCGTTTTCTAAGTTCATCGCGTGACTAGAGGCATTTAAAGTTATAGTTATGCGAGCTCCGATTTTTGCGCGCAGTAAATATTCGGATAAGGCGATCATTTCACTAGCGCCCACGCCGCCCCCATTGCCAACTTTATAGTTTTTAGTTGAATTAACGTCAACCGCTGGAATTTTTTCCTTATCTAACCGCTGGGCTAGCTCATTTTGGCGAACTAATAGGTTGTTTGCAACTGAATTATCATTCTTTAAAATGTTATTGAGCAACGCCTTGTAAGCCTCTGCATGATCTTGGCATAAAAAATAAGATTTATCGACGCTATTTCTTGCTTTCGCACTGAAACTTTCAAATATTGAATCAATGTTCTCAATCTTATATTTAGAGAAGGATTTTTTTTCAAACATTAGTTTGGGGCCGGACATCCCGAACATAGCTTTTTCAGATAAAACTTTATGAGAGGATGCGGCAGCTATCATGCTAGATCCTCCAAAACAGTTTCTGACTACCATACTAATAAGAATATTTCCCTCAAGCCTGAAATATAGCACTTGACGATACAATTCACGAAACGCCCCAAGGGCCTTAAAACCGTCATTTAGCCGAGCTCCGGCTGAGTCTAGAAAAAAAACTAAAGGGATTTTTTTTAAACGATTATTTTTAATAATTTCTATGAGTCTTTGACTCTCGTACAGTCCGAACGTACCGCCTTTCTTTTTACCATTTGTGAAAATCACTGTTGCTGTCTTTCCAGAAATACCAACTTCTCCTATAAACACCGATCCGTATTCTTTAAAGAATTTCCCCTGTCCGAAAAATACTTGTGATACCCGTTTGTGGCACGGAAGGTCTGCAAAAGACGTTTTATCAATTATATTTGACACCACTTGCAAATAATTTCCTCATAGGCCGCTACGGCTTTCTCAACTTCTCCCATCACGCAGTACTCGTTGGTCTGATGAGCCATCTCAGGTTGCCCAGGGCCCATGATGATTGTAGGAGGGTGGCCATAAGCTTCATTTAAAGCTGCAGCATCGGTGAAATAGGTAGCCGTTTTTGCCAATGGATTTTCTCCAAGGATAGGTGCCATAATCTGAAAAATGTCTTGAATCCAAGGGTCTGATGGCTCTGTAAATACAGAGTCTACATCGAGCATAGTCTCTATGGTTACATCTTCGCCCACAACCCTCTCTAGTGCCTTTTTTATTTCATAATGTGGCGATGTTGGAACCGAACGTATGTCAACCCCGATGGTTGTTTCGTCGGGTACCGAATTTATATTTAATCCACCACTAACGGTTCCAACATTCAACGTTGCCTGTCCCATCAATTTGTGAGGGTCATTACAAAATTTAAATTTCTCAAGTGCTGTTAAAACTCTCGCTGCTTTATAGGCCGCGTTAACTCCTCTGTCTGGCATTGAACCATGAGCCGTTATTCCATGCGTCTTCGCTTTTAGCCAATAGGCACCCTTATGACCAACCATCGGATAATTTGCTGTAGGCTCCCCTACAAGTACAGCTCCAACTCGTCCTAATACTCCCGGTTTTTTAGCCAAATGAAATGCTCCCTCGCACCCCGTCTCCTCACCTGCTGTAAAAACCAACTCTAACCCCGGAGAACGCGATAATTTTTTTCCTAAACCACTTATCGCCGCAACAAAAGCTGCTATTCCCGACTTCATATCACTAGTACCCCTGCCAAACAATTTGCCCGAGTCTGTCTCCCCATCGAAGGCTGATTTTTTCCATTCTGCTGCACCCAATGGCACAGTATCTAGATGCCCTGTAAAGCATAAAGGGAGTTTTTCTTTCGACTCTCCAATCCTCGCAATCAGATTAGCCCGATTGAACCCCATCTCATGATACTCGACAGAAAATCCTTCCTCTTCTAAAAGGTTTCCCAAAAATTCCGCACATTGACGCTCATCACCTGGTGGATTTATGGTGTTCATTCTCACAATGCTTTTTGTAATTTCAATCGCTTTCTGATTTTTTTTCATAATATGCCCCCAAAGCATGTCATTGTTTTGAGCCAAAATAGGCCAGCTGGACCTGGTCTGTTTTATTCAGTTCCGCAGAAGCGCCGCTAGCAACAACTTTCCCTTGGGCTATTAAATACCCGTAGTCTGCGATTTCCAACGTTTGTTTTACGTTTTGCTCAACTAAAAGCACTGTAATGCCCCGTTCTTTAATTGAACGAATCACCTTAAAATTTTCCTTAACAAAAAGCGGTGATAAACCGAGGGATGGTTCATCAATTACTAAAAGTCTAGGTGCACTCATAAGCCCCCGACCAATCGACAACATCGCTTGTTCCCCTCCTGACATTGTGCCTGCAAGTTGTTTTTTTCGATCAGATAACTGTGGAAAAATTTTCAATACCTCTTCTATGCGGCTACCAATTTTGCGTTTATTTTTTTCTAATATCGCTCCTGTCAGCAAGTTTTCTATCACTGTTAATTTTGGAAAGACTCTGCGTCCCTCCGGAATCGTGGAAATTCCTAAACGAACAATATTGTGTGTAGCTTGATGAGTAATTTCTTCTCCATCAAAAAAAATTTTACCCTGTCGTGTTGGGGTAAGTGCCAACAACGCTCTAATCAATGTCGTTTTCCCAGCACCATTTGCGCCAAGCAAACATGTGATCTTTCCTGGTTTAACCTTTAGGGATACACCAGACAATACGTCCGCCTCATCGTAACCTACGTATAAATCGTCAACCTCTAACAAGTTCGGCAATGTTAATCTTCTCCCAAATACGCAGTCCGCACGCTCGGATTACGCGAAACATCTTTAAAACTTCCTTCACTTATTTTTTTTCCATAACTAAGAACTATACACCGATCAGTCACGCTTTCGATGACGTTCATTTCGTGCTCAATTAAAATTATTCCGAGATCGGGACTTTTTGTCTTTATTTCATGAAGGTCGTTCATAAAATCGCGCGTCTCCTCTTGTGTCATACCTGCCGAGGGCTCATCTAAAAGCAAAACCTTCGGATCACTAATCAATGCCCGGCAAACTTCTATTCTCCTACGATCTATCATAGAAAGCTTACTTACAGGTTCATACAATTTATCCACGAGCGCTGGATTAAAAACAGAAATTATTTTTTTTACTTTATTTATTTTTTTTTCTATTTCTTGTTTTAGCTTACTTCTTTGAAATAGGTTAAAAAATAAGTTGGTATTCAAACTACTACTGTCGCCTATTAATAAATTGTCGAAGACCGACAAAGCAACTGCCAGTCTCAATCGCTGAAATGTTCTTGTAATACCACATTTGTATATTTGTTGTGGAGTAAATCCGGTTATATCTTTTCCAAGCAGTGAGGTAGTTCCAGCCGCTTGTCTATATATCCCAGTTATGGTGTTAAAACATGTGGTTTTTCCTGATCCATTGGGGCCAATAAGCCCTAAAAGCTCCCCCTTTTCCAAACTAAAATTTAGATCAGATAATGCAGTCAACCCACCAAATTTGACGGTTAATCCCTGAGAATTAAGTAACGAATTTCCCATTAAACTTTTCCCCAGCCTCGATAAAAACTTCGTAAGGCTTTTTTAAACAAACCATCAGGGCGATAAAGTAACACTAAAATTACAAGAAGAGCGAACAGTAGGAGACGATATTCCTGTATAAATTGAAGCTTTTCCGGCAAAACGATTATAAGAAATGCTGCAGGTATCACTCCCCAAGGGTTTCCAATCCCACCCAAAATGACTATCGATATAAGAATTAATGAATCTCCAAATGTAAAATTAGTTGGTGCGATATGACCTAACATTTTAGCGTACAGCGCTCCTGATAAACCAATAAAAAAATTACCTAGGGTAAATGCCAAAATTTTCCAAGATGAAATATTAATTCCAAACGACGCGGAGGATATTTCGTCGATACGTAAAGCATCCCAATGTAGTCCTATCCACGATTTTTCTAAAAGACGTGTCAAAGTAAAAATCGAAACCATGACAAGCAAAGAAAATAACACGTAATTCAGATAAAACGACCCCCCGAAAAATGACTTTCCAAAATCCCAACCAAACATGTTCATCGAAGAAATCTTTAACCCTTGCGGCCCACCTAAAGTGTCATTCAATTCTAAAAACGTTTTAAACAAGAGGGCAAAAGCAATAGTGACTAAAGCTGCATAATGACCTCTAGTGCGCAAAATCGGCAAAATCAAAACAGAGCCCACTAATGCGGCCATAAAACCTCCGGTTAAAACTGACAAAATATCCGGAAAATTCTCACTACTCAATACGGCAATGGCATATCCACCTACCCCGAAAAAAGCTGCTCCAGCAAAATTTGTTAGACCTGCGTATCCTAGCTGTATTGTCAAACCGAAACATACTGTTGAGTACAACGCAACCGATGCAATCATAAATAGCGCAAAATGCTCGTTTCGTAGAATGATAAGAACTGTTAGCAAAGCTAAAAAGATACATATCAAAAAGCCATAGCGAGATTGCCTTGCAAAAACAATTACCTCTTTAAAACAATCCCGTCTTTTCACAAAATAAAAAAGCCCTCCTCCCACTAGCATTAAAACAGTGAAGCTTAGCTCGTCTTCAACTAATAAAAAAACGGTAAGAAAAATGGCGGTGACAAATATCACGCTTATCGATACAAATCTTTCTTTTACTCGCAAAATTACATTTCTCATACTCGATCCGATTTAGTTTCAGCCAACAACCCTGTAGGACGCCATGCCATTACTGCGATAATAACAACAAAGGCAAACACATCTTTGTAGGCAGGCACCTCGAACCAAATAGCTCCAATTGTTTGAAGAAGAGCAAACAAAAAACCGCCAATGATAGCCCCTAAAATACTACCCAACCCTCCTACTACAGCGGAACTAAAACCAACAACGCCCAGCAATAAACCCATAGAGAAATTTATCTCGTTATAATAAAGTCCGTTAAGAACCCCAGCTAGAGCCGCCAGACCCGAACCAAGGGCAAAAGTACCTAGGACAATTTTCTGGAAATTAATACCCATCAATCGAGCGGTTTCCGAATCTTGAGCGACAGCTTGAATTGAAAGCCCCAAACGAGTTTTTTTTATCAATAGATGAAGGAAACAAATCGCTGCTAATCCTCCGAAAATGATAATTAAACTATCGTGCCTAATCTCCAAACCAAAAATAAAAATATCGGTATCGGGGAGAAGCTTTGGAAATGGTTTAGGGTTTGAACCGTTCGGATAAAATAGTCTTACCGCTTCACGAACGGCCAGTCCAAGCATTAATGTAATTAACAAAGTGTTTAGAGGTGGTGCTCCTCTGAGTGGGAGTACTAAGAAACGAGCAACAATAGCACCAAACAAAGCCATAGCGGCGAAGGCAAAAGTAGTGGTAATAACAACCATCATCCAAATGGAAATCGATACAAAATTCTGTAGTGAAATATATGCTATCAAGGCAGCAAATGCACCCGCCATCAAAACATCACCATGGGAAAATTTTATAACGTTTAGAACACCGAAAAAAAGCGTGAATCCGACAGCCACCATCGCATAGATTACGCCAAGCACTAAACCATTGATGAGGTATTGATCTAGAGAACCTAACAACATAAATTGTAAAAGTTTTATTTTGGGTTTTGTCTGTTTAACGAACGAATATTATCTGCATATTCACTCATCTCCCAAATTTTCCATTTTCCATCTTGGACTACAAATCTTGTAATCAGTGGAACCATATTTTGCCCATTTTCATCGAAAGTAATTTTACCGATCACCGAATTGTAATTTCGAACTTTATTTAGATAGCTTGTTATTTTTTTTCGATCGGGTCCTTCGCTTTCTATAGCATCTATTAACAAGTTGGCCGCGGCGAAAGCGAAGGGGCCGTATGCTTCTGGGGGAGACGAGTAGTTATTACGATCGTATTCGGCTAGAAACATTTTTCCACCTGGTAACCTTTCTGCCGAATCTCCTTCCCTGAAAGCTAACGTACCTTCAGCTAAAGTTCCTGCTCCCTCGATGTAAGCGTCCGAGATAATTCCCGATGTTCCCTGAAAAATTGCCGGTATATTAAGCCTATCCATCTGAGTTCGAACTCGAACACCGATCGGAGTGATCCCGCCAAAATAAATAACATCAGGCTCAAGTGCCTTGATTTTTGTCAGTTCCGCATTGAAATCTTGTTGGTCCGCTGTAACCCCAAAACGGCCAAGAACAATTCCGCCATACTTCTCCAAGCTTTCTGTAAAATATTTATCGTGTCCTTTTCCATAATCAGTAGTGTCATGAATAATTGCCCATGTTTTGTAGCCAAGGTCCACCATGAATTTTGCCGCCACATCGTTTTGGTTAATCATCGTCCCATTGACCCTGTGAACCTCTGGGTAATCGTTACCATAGGTAATTTTCGGTAGCACAGCACCCCAAACGATCATCGGCATTGCAAATTTATGAAAAACATCCACGGTACCAACAGCAACCGCCGAACAATAGTGAGCTACAGCCCCGAGTATACTAGAATCGGCTGCAGCTTTCGTAGCCACTTGAATACCAATGTTTGGTTTACATTCGTCATCTAGTGCGACCAGTTGATATTTATATTGTTTTGTAACGTCCGCGTTAGCGAGTTTGATAGCCAAATCGACTGAATTCCGACCTCCTATACCATTAGCTGACACACCACCTGTTAAGGGCCCAATAAAACCGATTTTAACGGCACTGCCGTCTTCTGAGGAGCAGCCCACCACTAACAAACAAAAACTAAATATTAAAAACCCTCGGTTTAGCATATTTTCTCCTCCAACAAACGGTGTCATTTTGACTGGCGAATCTCTGTCAGCGTAGGCTGACCTTGCTTTGTTGTCAATGGAACCGAAATTACACATTTTGCGAACACGATAGCTGGCAGAGCATAGATAAATCGATTGAGGGGGTCTACCAAAACCCTTATTTTTTTTCGCGCCGAATCATAGCAAGCTGGGCCGTAAGCATGGCAAGCTCAGCCTCTACTGTTGCGACCTCTTGTTTGTCGACCGCTTTTTTGAGGGCTTCCTCTGCTTGTTGCCGCGCCTCCACAGCTTTGGCCTCATCCAAATCCTCTGCCCTTATAGCGGTGTCTGCCAAAACGGTCACAATTGAAGGCTGGACCTCCAATATACCTCCAGC
>PAHB01000063.1 GCA_002704665.1 Pseudomonadota bacterium | reverse complement strand
CTGTTCGGTGGATTTAACCGAGGTGAACTAAACATTTTTGCAGGTGGATCAGGCGCAGGTAAAAGTTTGTTCTTACAGAATCTTGCAGTGAATTGGTCACTCGCTGGCTTGAACACAGTATACATATCTTTTGAATTAAGTGAAGTATTGGCGGCTATGAGAATAGATGCAATGACTACAAACATTCCAACAAAGAACGTTATGAAATCAATGGACGATGTTGAAATGAAAGTAAAGATGTTAAAGAAAAAATCAGGTAACTTGCAGTTGAAATACTTGCCAAGTGGTAGCACAATACTAGATGTTAAAACATACATTAAAGAATTAGAACTTAGAAATAAGAAGAAAATTGATTGTGTGTTAATTGATTATCTCGACTTGATGATGCCAAAGTCTAAAAGAGTATCGCCTGCAGATTTGTTTATTAAAGACAAATATGTTTCAGAAGAACTGAGAAACTTTGCAGTTGAATCGCAAATGTTACTTGCAACAGCATCTCAATTAAACAGAGCAAGTGTTGAAGAGATTGAATTTGATCATTCTCACATAGCAGGTGGATTATCTAAAATACAAACAGCAGATAACGTGATTGGTATATTCACAAGCAGAGCGATGAGAGAACGTGGTAGATATCAAATCCAGTTTATGAAAACGAGATCAAGTTCTGGAGTTGGTCAAAAGATTGATTTAGAATTTGATATTGATACATTGAGGATAAGGGATTTAGCAGACGATCCTGAGTATAAACAATTTGACAAACAAAGAAGTTCAATATATGATTCACTTAAACAAAAATCTAAAGTTACACCAAATACACCAAAGGATGCTAGAGGTGATGATACGATTGATCCTACCAAAGGTGATGAAGTTGGTAAAGTTAAAGCAACTGTTGAAGGTGGCAAACTGAGACAACTTCTAAACGAACTGCACTCAGATGAAGAACAATAATGAAATTGAATGCTATGATTACCAAGGTTATAGGCTCGAGAAATTCAGCAAGGCGTAAGCGTAAATTTTTAAAAGAGCGTCAGCGTCTATTTGCGTAAACAGGATTACGCCCCGTCTGGCAAATACGGTTTGTATATTATATCACAATATTTTTGGGCGCCGGACCTGTTCAGGTGGTTACCATCATCTATTACAAAATCATCTATGTTGTCTAATACTTCATAGGGTTTGACAATTGGCTCTCCCACAACAGATTCCATTTCTGTGGAGAAGTGTTCACTGCTCCAGTCTAGTTTACGATTTGGTGCGATAAAGGTATGACTATGATTTTTCAAAATGTGTTTGCTTCGTATTGCAAGGGACAAGTATTGGTCTCTGAATATATCTGTTGTAACAAATGTTTTGTATACGTCATTTAATCTTTTCTGTTCGTCAGTAACGTTTTTCCTGTAATTGTCTATTACAGCAGGAGTAAGCCAATGAAAAAATTTCTTCATGTGTTCATAGTCCAGGTAATAGTAGTTCTTGTATCTGCTCTTCCATGCATCGGGATCATTGATGATAGCATCCATGTCTGTATACACGCTCTTGGCAAACGTGTACCTTCTCACGCCTGTGAATTGAAAGAACACATGGTCAGGATTGACTGTGTCAAGCAGTTTTGGTAAAATGTAATTGTGCAGGTTCAACGAGGTGCCTTCCAATGCGGCGTTCCATACCTCATATGTGTCCGTGTCTAAGAATTCTGCAGGGGCAGGCTTTTCCTGTAATTGTGCTTTTGTGCCTGCTGTCCAACTACATCCTATCAATAAAATTTTAATCATTTTCAATATTTAATACTATTAAATACCACTATAATAAAATGGAATACGCAAAAAAACACTACTGCTATTTGCCTTTTGAGGGTTTCACTGTTGATCCCAGGGGAAAGGCGATCCCGTGTCCTGCTTGGACTGACAACCCTGAAATGATGTTTGCTGACCTGCGGACAGGCAATGAAACAATCAACGACATATTCCATGGCGACAAGATGAGCATAATGAGAGACAAGATGTCTCGGGATGAAAGAGTTGATGCTTGTAGTGTTTGTTACAGGAAAGAAGCGAAAGGACTTCTAAGCCAAAGGATCAAGGTTGCTCGTAGGAAACGTGTGGAGAAAAATCTTGATGACCTGTTTGCAGATGTTGAGGACATTGTGACTGTGAAACACAAACCCAAAGTAAAATCATTGGAACTAAACTTCAGTAATCAATGCAATCTGGCCTGTGCCATGTGTAATCATACACACAGTTCCGGTTGGTTGAAACAGGAGGAATCCATGCCTGAACACATAAGAAAACATCGAGACGCCTATCCTGGATTCCTAGCGGGTGTGCCTTTCAAGCAGTACACACTAAAGAAAAATTTTGTCGACAGTATCATTGAAAACATCAGCGACATAGAACTTATAATGATCAAGGGAGGTGAACCGTTGTATGATAAAAATTGTTTGTATCTGCTGGATGCCTTGACCAAAGTTAAACCAGATATAAAAATAATAATAGTATCAAACATAACCCATATACCAGCGAAGACATTGGCTATATTTGAAAAACTTTCCAACCTAAACATAAACGCCAGTATCGATGGAGTTGGAAAAACCTACGAGTGGGTAAGGGGTTATGACTTTGACAAGATCAACGACAACTACGAGATGCTATCACAGTTGCCAAACATAAGAAGATTGGATGTCAATATGTGTACCAGCATCTACAATATCCACAACGTGATGGACACTATCAATCATTTCATGAAATATTTTGTGATGAACTACAAAAAAAGAGATGGCACATTTGATAAAAAATATAGTTTTGCATTTGGATTTGCAGGTGAACCATGGAGCGATCAAGGCATATTGTTGGAACAGGACAAAAAAGAAATATTGAATATTTTTGAGAAGGATATCACAGCATTGATAAACAAAAACATATTCAACAAACAGCAATTAGAGGATGCCATGAGATTGCAATTTTTGCCTAGTCATAAGATGCTTGGTAAAAAAGAACTAGACAAATGGAGAAAAATGTTTTATGATTATGTAGTTTGGATGGATACTGTAAGAGGATTCAACCTTAGATACATTTCAAAACCGGTAGATAACTTGATGAGATTATATGATTAACATAGACACAGTTGAAAAACTTATACCAAGAGACGCAAAAAGGAAACGTCCAATGTATGACAAGGAAGTTCATGATTTCCTTTCTACAATGCAGTACACAAACTTTGCAGGCGGAACAAAGTTGATAAACGAATACAAAGAAAAATTTCATAAATGGGTGTTAGATCATAAGTTGGTCAAACTGCAAGGACTAGAAAGTTTTCCTGATAAAAAAGTTTGCATTGGTGTTACAAATGCCATTAATGATTTGTACGTCATGAACCAAAACAAAGTAGTGATATTTGAAGGAGACTTCTTCTACCACGAAGTACTGTTTCCGAACATAACAAAACGTACTGTGGACACCTTGCAAACAGGAGATGTGCTTTTGATATCAATGCCGTTCTGTGGAGAAACTTATGGAGTACACCCTAGCATGGACGACATACTTGAAACTTGCTTGTCAAAAAATATTCCTGTACACATAGATGCGGCATGGTTTCCTTGTAGCAAGGGAATCACTTTCAATGTTGATCACCCTGCAATAGTTTCTGTTACAACAAGTTTGACAAAGGCATACGGAATAAGCGAACATAGATGTGGTATGAGATACACAAGGAAAACACTCGAAGGTCCTGTGCAGTACATGAACGACAACAACTTCATGGCTATACCCAATCTATACACAGGAATAAAATTCATGGATAAGTTCGGAACAGATTTTTGGTGGAACAAATATGGTGGGCATTACGACAACATAATCTCACAATGTAAAAATTTAGCACCTTCTCCTGCAATACACGTAGCATTTTCAACGCACGACGATGGCAGAATCAAAAAGGCTGTGCCTATGAAACAAGCATTGTTGTTTTTGGAATATGGCATAACAGAGGGCAGTTTACCAAGATAAAATTCATTTAAATATGTTAAATGAATATGCAAGAACCAAAATTGACCAGAATACAATGGTTGTTTGGAAACGTATGCAATTATGATTGTTCTTATTGTCCGAAACAATTACACACCAGCACAGTAAAGTTTCCAGACCCTAAGATATTAATTGATGCTATCCAGTACACGGTATCTTCTCTACGAATGATTGATCGTGAACCTGCATTTGAATTTGTTGGAGGAGAACCTACACTCAACCCAGCATTGTTAGAAATGTGTCAGAGGATGGGCAATAAACAATTACAGAATAAACTTACCACTAACGGTAGTGCAAGTTTAAAATGGTTTGAAGAACACTATCATTATTTCAGCACAGTTGAAATAAGTTACCACACAGAATTTGCAGACCAAGAACACATTGAAAAGGTAGTAGACTTTTTAATGGCCCAAAAAGATTTTAATGATCAACGTAAGGTACACGTAAGGATCATGATGCATTGTACAAATTCAGACGACCAATGGGCCAAAGCAATTTCGGTTTATGAACAATTCAAAAGCAAAGGATATCCCATAGAACTTAAATTACTCTACTCAAATTTTACAAAAGGTTTTCAATATCTACCATATAAAACTTATCAATTAAAATATTATTTTAACGAGCGTAACGAGGATTGGGATCCAGAACAAACAATGTATCTTGGAAATTTGAAGTACGATGGAGTGGCTCGTGCAAGACATGATATCACAAAAGAAGATCTTGATAAAATTAAAAAAGATAAACCTATTGAAAAAAATTGGAACTTCAAAGGTTATAGATGTAATGCGGGTAAAGATCAATTTGTAATAGATCAACGTGGCAGGGTATGGCGTGGCTGGTGCGGTGAAGATAAAAGTTTGGGTAATGTTTTGTATAGAGATGTATCATGGCAAAACGATGCTTGGAAATGCAACAAAGACTTATGCCGGAATGGCTTCGACCAATTAGCGACCAAGTTTAAATAGCACTATGCACACAGAGACAGTAACCCAAGTAAAACATCTAACAGATAAATTATTTTCATTTAAAACTACACGTAATACTGCATTTAGATTTGAGGCAGGACAATTTACAATGATTGGTCTGAAGGACACACCTAAACGAGCATACTCAATGGTGAATGGACCTAACGAAGATTATTTAGAGTTTTTATCCATTGTCGTCCCTGAAGGACCACTGACTTCAAAATTAAAAGATATAAAAGTTGGTGACGAAATAGAAGTTGGCAAAAAAGCGGTTGGCACCTTGACTTGTGATTCTTTACAACCGGGTAGAAACTTATGGCTCATAGGCACAGGCACAGGACTTGCACCTTTTGTAAGCATATGCAGAGATGCAAACACATATCTAAAATTCAACAAAATAATTGTTTGTCATACAGTTAGAGAAAAAAAAGAATTAGCATACTATGATTATCTGTTCAATTTGACAATGAAAAATCTAGTGCAGTACTTTCCTACTGTAACCAGAGAACAGGATTGGCCAAACAGAGGAAGAATAACAAATTTTATAAAGGAAGAAACTGCATTTAAACTATTAGAGATACCAAAATGGTCTCCTGAAACTGATAACGTGATGTTATGCGGATCGCCAGAATTCAATACCGAGATGATAGAATATTTGAAGGAAGGTGGATGGAAAGTTGGTACCAATGGAAAGCCGGCAGACTTTGTATACGAAAAAGCCTTTGTAGGTTAAATTTTAAGATTAATTTTTCCCTTGTGTCTGGATTTTATCACTGTTTGTCTTTTCTCTAACATCATACCTTTTATAATTTTTGGAATCTTAATCTTGTTTGCCTTTGCGTACATCCTAGTATACTCAATGAATTGTGCATCCAATTTAACATTGTCTGGGGTAGGAGTATCCTCATTTATCGAGTCTTCTTGCAAAAACGGAAACTGATCTACTGGTTGCGTTCCTATAATGTGAGGATAGAAAAATTTAAAAGCATCTTTTAGTTGATGTTGGTTGTATTTCATCTTCACCCAGAAGATGGTAAGTTTGTTAGAATAAGTTTTATCCTTGTAAATATTTTTTAATCTGTTCCAATTCTTTACAAACTGTTTCCATTTCAATGGTGCTCTAATAAATTCATAAATGTCCTCAAGTCCATCACAACTTACCATGAAGGTAATCTTGTGTGAATACTTTTCAAGGAAGTCAAAAATTTCGTCTGGCATATATTGTATGTTGGATATCACTCTAAAATTTTGTACCTTATCAATATTTTTATATAGGTAACTGAAATCTCTGTTGTTGAGGAATGGCTCGCCGCCTGCAAGATTCAAATATGGGACCTTATCTATTCTGTCTAACCATTCAAAATCAGTTTGTATGTTGTGTTTAGGCAATACAAAATCTCCCTGATATTTGCTTATGTTGACTTTATCATTTTTGACTGTTGATTCCCACTTGCTACTACTATAAGGACCACACATGATACAGTTTGCCTGACAAGTAATATCTGCTCTCATATCAAAACTTCTTGGTGGGACGATCATTGTTCCATCTTCCAATAGATAATTCAGTTTGATTAAGTCTTTAATTTTGTAATCTCTATGCACCCGCCTTTTCATCTGCCAAGACTTTGGTGTTTTTTCAACACAACGTTTACAACCTTGTGGCATCCTACCGTTCAATATATCTCGCCTTTCTTTCTTGAGGCCTTCGTTGTTCCAGTTCCTGTCTATAAACTCCGTTGTGTTCTTGACATCTTTAGTATCTGCTTTATACCGTGCAGTGGTGTTACAACAAGCCTTTACATTATTGTAACCACTTACCATATAAAAATGATAAAAGGGCATGGGACAATAGAATTTTTCTTCTTGCATAAGACTATTATTTAATTAAATACACGTATCATGGGAATACACCACACATACAAATCTCAACGAGGAGAAAGAGCAGAACGCAAACAAGCAAAGCAAGATGCGTTGCGAAGAAAGTCTGATGCTCGAAAGGCTCGTAAAAAAAAAGTAGAACAAAAAGATACGATAATAGTTCCCGAAGACCAGATTATAACTATGGATTTTTTAACTAATCCAAAAAATAAATAACAATATGAAAACAAAAGAATGTAAAGAATGCGGTTGCGGTTGTCCTTGTGATAAAGATTGTAACTGTTCTGATTGTTGCAATTAAGGACTTACTCCCAACTTCCTTGATAATTGATTTCTAATAAAGATTTCAATAAAACTCATCTTTCCTGGCAACACCTTGCCGTATTTTAATTTGGCTATCACTAAATGCTTTTCGTCTGCGTAGCACTCCATTGTTGCACGTGACTTCATGTGCCTTATTGCAAGTGCACCGTTGTCTGAAAGATATTTCACAAAGGGAGATTCTTTTACCAAAAGATCTTTGGCCAACTCGATTGGAACATTTTCGTTGTAACTTTTCAGTGGCATAGCAAAAAATTTTTTCATAACTGGTGGACCGAATGGGAGTCGAACCCACGACCTCCTGAATGCAAATCAGGCGTTCTCCCAACTGAACTACCGGCCCACTATTAATTATTGATTGAGATGGCGGTCCCTAGGAGAATCGAACTCCTCTTTCATGGATGAAAACCATGTGTCCTAACCGATAGACGAAGGGACCGGATGGCGGAGCATACGGGAATCGAACCCGTGGTCTTCGCCGTGACAGGGCGACGTGTTAACCGCTACACTAATGCTCCAAAACTTGTATTACCAAAAACACCAAAAACACCATTCAAACCAAATCTATTGATTAGGCTGACAAGTTTGTGGTGCCCCCAGAAGGACTTGAACCTCCAACCTACTGATTACAAATCAGTTGCTCTACCAGTTGAGCCATGGGG
>PAHB01000062.1 GCA_002704665.1 Pseudomonadota bacterium | reverse complement strand
TAAAATAAAAAAAAAAAATTATATAGATTTACTACTTTTAAAATTCAGGTTATTTTTTTCAAAATTTATAAACACTTCCTTAAATTCTTTTTTCTCACTCAATACGGTTTTAAAATTAAAAGTTCCAAATTACTTATTACCATCAGCATACAAATCCTTAAAAAAAAATTTTCCAAACAGAAAAATTAATTTTACTTTCAAAGACTATTTACACCTTATTCAACATTTTAAACCTGAATTAATAGAATTATTTAAGTATTACGATATTATTCATTGCTATGGAACAGATGTAATTCAGCCTTTAATCCATAATTGTTTTAAATATGTTTGTTACGAACATGGAACTTTAAGATCAATACCTTTTCAAAATAACTTTTATGGTAAATTAGTTTTAAATTCATATTGCATGACAAAACATTTATTTATTACAAATTCAGATACAGTGAAAAATGTTAAAAAAGTCAAATGTAAATCTCATTCTTTTATACCTCATCCTATTAATGAAAAATGGAAATTAGATAAAAATATTAAAAAACTTAAAACTACTTTACTTAAAAATCTAAATCATGATTTTATTCTATTTCATCCACCCCGACATCACTGGGAGGATATGAAAACAATAGATGAAAGTTATGATAAATCATGGCTTAAAGGAAATGATATTTTTTTTAATGGCGTTAAGAATTTTATAAAAAAAACTGATGCTAACCCAATAATTATTACTGTAGAGTGGGGACAAAAGGTAAATGAAAGTAAAAAATTAATCGAACATCTTGGAATTGAAAGAAATGTTAAATGGATTCAACCACAGTCTATTTTTATGATGACAAAATACTTTTCTATATCTGATATAATTATTGATCAGTTTATTCTTGGAGCTTTTGGAAGTATAACTGCTAAGGCCTTATTTCATGGTAAACCAATAATGACTTATGTAGATGAAAAGTCCTTAAATGGTTTTTTTAAAACAATACCACCTGTAATCAACGTTGAAAATAGTAAACAGATTACATCACTACTTAATAAGTTTTATAAAAATAGAAAACTTCTAGAGGATATTGGTTATTTAGGAAAAAAATGGTACGAGAAAAATCATTCAAACAAAGTAATATTAGAAAAATTATACTTAGTATACAATAATATATAATGAGAAAAATTTTAGTTACAGGTCTCACTGGACATTTAGGTAAAAACCTAGCTAAAAAGCTTAATAAATATTTCGATACATATTCTCTGCAGAGAAAAAAAATTTTTGATTATGAAAATATCAAGGAAATTAAATGTGATTTGGGTAAGGAATCGAAAGAAGATATCATAAAAAAAATTCCTAAAGGTATTGATACAATATTATATTTGGCTCAGTCAAGAAATTACAGAAATTTCCCCGAAAAAAGCAAGGATATATTTAACATAAATATAAAAATTCCTTTTTGGTTACTTCAGTATTGTTTAAAAAATAATATCAAAAGATTTATTTATACCTCAACTGGTGAAATAAAATATTCAACAAAAAAAAAAAATAGAAATAACAATTTTTATCAATGTACTAAATTTTCATTTGAAAAATTAATTAGTAATTTTGATAAATATCTTGATGTGAGTATATTAAGACTATTTTATCTATACTCAAATATAGAAAATAATGGTCTTGTTAACTCTTTAGTTAACAAAATAAATAATGATGAAATTATTACGTTGAATGGTTCAAGAAACGGTGATTTAATTCATATTACACACGCTGAGGATTGTGCAAATTTTATTTTGTTTATAATGAGAAAAAATATATCAGGTATTTTGGATTTAGCACCACAAAGAAGAATTAGTATAAGAAGTCTGTCAGAAAGAATTGCAAAAAGAATTAATAAAAAGGTAAAATTTTTTATTAAAAAAAGTGAAATGTCATCAGAAACATGTGTTAGTTTAAAAAAAACAAAAAAATATAAGAGCAATTATAAATTTCGGAGTCCAGAAGAGGGGTTGAAAAAATTAAATTTTTTCCGGAATTAAAAATCAATGCAGTTAGATTATATTACAATTCAAATACAAGTAGAAAAAAATGGAAAATAAAGATAAACAAAACTTTATAGATCGTTTTAATAAAACTAACGGAAATATTTTTATAATATCGAGCGATGAAAATTTTTTTTTTGAAGAAATAGTATCAAATTACAAAAAATATTTTTTGGTAAATATTAAAAAAAATAAATATTTTGTAAATAGTAATTTTATAAAGAAAAAATCAGAATTAAATTTAAAAAAGACACAATTTTCAGATAATTTTTTTGATTTAATTATATTTTATAATTATTTCAAAAAAATTAATAATGAAGAACTTATTGAATGCTCAAGAATTCTTAGAGGTAATGGCTTGATTTACAGAAATATAACAACTTTAGAAAATTTTTATAAAGACTACGATCGTAAAATTTTATATGAAAGTAATAAAAATTTGTTTAATTCAATAATTGACAACTATTTTATTAACTTAGTTGAAAACTTTGCCAATGAATCGGAAGAAAAAAAAAATAATATTAAATATTTTATAGAGTGGGTTAAAAAATCTAAAAATTTACATAAATCTAAAAAGTTTTTATTCAATAAATATTTTCAATTATTAGATGCTAAATATTTTGGCTCTAGTAATAAAAATTTTAAAAATAAAATTTTTGATAAATCTGAAGGCCTTCTCCAAACTTTATTAAAATTAAAAGAATCAAAAAACATATGTGAATTACCTTCTGATGATATATTTGATAATCTTCAAAGAACAAACTTGGTTATTAAAGGATTTGAGGATGAAAATTTAATTAATATAAATCCTCACTATTTTAGTAAAAAAAAATTAAAAAATAAAAAAATAAGTTATCCACGTGAAATTCTTTTTAGAAAAATTAATTTAAATGATTATGATTATTCTTTTTTTAAAAATTATAATAAAAAAAGCTATAAACTCTCAGAACTTTTATTTGATGATCTGATTACTAATAATTCAAATATACTTGTAAATAAATATCTTGATTATGTAAGTACTTTATTTGAAAATATAGATGAAGAATATTTAATTAAGCACGTTAAGAAAATTATTATAGATAATTACGAAGGTTCTTTATTCTACAAGATTTATTGTTTTATACAGGATAGTATTATTAAACATCCTATACTAAATTATTTTGGCAATAAGACTCTTGAAAAACCATATTTAATTCTCTTTTTGGGACTAGGAAAGTGTGGAAATATTGCATTATTATCTAGTTATTTATATAAAGCTTTTGGTTTTAAAAGTAAATTAACTCAATTAAAAAATCATGTTATTTGTGAGGTTTTTAATAAAGGTAAATGGAGAATTGTTGATGCAGATTTTTTTAAATTTGGGATTTTTCCACAAAATAAAAAAAATGAATGGGCATCATTAGAAGAGGTAAAAAAAAATCCATTAATTGTTGACAAAGTTGCTGCTATTAACTTTTTTGTTTGTCACGATAAAACAACTAAGTCTTTTACAAATAAGTCTTTTAGTGGTTACATAAGCAGAAAAAATCCTTGGGACAATCCCTTTATTTCATCTTATTATTTGAACGAAAAAAAAAATAAATTTCCTCCGAAACCATTAGACCTAAGTTTTAAACTTGAACAAAATTTCTTGTACTTAATATCAAAAACAAAAGTAAGTAGTAAGATCTTCTTAAAATTATTTGTAAGTACTAAATCGCGAGGATGGAAATATGACAACTATCCTAATAAAATATTTATAAAACAATTAAACTCTAATATTTTAAAACATGACGTTAATTTTAATGACCTAAACAATGGAATAAAAATAAATTTAAAACAGAATCATAAATTTGTTTTTATTAATTTTAAATTAATACTTACTTCTTATAAAGAAGCTTTTTACTGGCCTGAAGATGAAATAAAAATAAAAAATAAAAGTAAATGACAATAAAATTAACAAAACCACATTTTAATAATAAAGAATATAATTTACTAAAAAAAACTTTGAACTCTGGTTGGGTAACTGAGGGAAAAAAAGTTCAATTATTTGAAAAGAAGTTTTGTGACTTTCAAAAAGTAAACTATTCGTTGGCTATAAACTCCTGTACCTCAGCATTATTAACTTCACTAAAAGTTTTAGGAATTCAGAGAGGTGATGAAGTAATAGTTCCTGCATTTGGATGGCCTACAACAGCAAACGTAATTGAGTTCGTTGGTGCAAAAGCAATATTTGTTGATGTCGATAGAAATAATTTTAATATTGATACAAGACAAATAGAAGAAAAAATTAGTAAAAAAACTAGAGCTATCATAATAGTTCATTTATTTGGATTAACTTCTAATATCAATAAGATTTTAAAAATTACAAAAAAATATAACTTAAAGTTAATTGAAGATGCAGCATGTGCTATTGGTTCTAAATATAAAAATAAGTTTGCAGGAAATTTTGGAGACTTAAGTTGCTTTTCTTTTCATCCTAGAAAACTTATCACAACTGGAGAAGGCGGGATGTTAAGTTTTAATGATAGAAAGTTTTATAATTCAGCTCGAGGCCTAATAAATCATGGAATGCAAAAGCTAACTAAAATTCCCTCTGAAGGTATTGGACCTTGGACATTTGCAGATTTCTCGTTTCCTGGAATTAATATGAAGATGTCAGATATTGCCGGAGCTCTCGGAGTTGTTCAATTCGCTAAATTAACTTCCATTATTAAAAAAAGAATTAGTCAGGCTCAATTTTATATCAATTTGTTAAGTAAAAATAAATTTCTAAAACTTCCTGCATTTAACGAAAAAGTTTTAAAAGGACATACCTATCAATCATTTGTTGTCTTAATTAAAGATGGAAATAGAACAACGAGAAATAATCTTATGAAGAATCTTTTAAAAAAAGGTATTGAGTCAAGACCTGGAACCATTTCAATTCCTCACACTCAATATTATTCAACAAAATACTTATTTACCAAGAACAATTTCCCCCAATCAATATTTTGCGAAAATTCATCAATAACATTACCACTTTTCCATAACTTAAAAAGAAAACAACAGTTAATGATTGTCAATCAAATAAATAGTTTTTTCAATATATGAGAGTAATTGATGCACATATTAATATAACTAAAAATGGAAAATGGTTTAATACTTCTTTTGATTGCTCATTAAAAAAAGCACAATCTGAGATTAAACTAAATAAAATTGATGCAGCTGGATTAGTTTCGCCATATTGTGAAAAAATAAATTCGCATAATATTCAATTAGTTAAAAAAAACAAAAATCTTTTTACTGGTTTTACTCTTGAAAATAATTCCGTTCAAACTGTTAAAAAACTTCAAAAATTAGATTTTAATTTTATAAAATTTTTTAAAATTCATCCAAGATCTTCTAAAATAAGGCCATTAGATAAAAAAAATAATTCAATATTTAAAATTGCAATTAAGCAAGATATTCCAATAATTTTCTGTGGTTATATGAGAGGCGATCAGATTCCATTAAGTGAACTTCAACCTCTTGTTTATGATGAAATAGCGAAACAATATCCTAAATTAAAAATTATCATATCTCATGCAGGAAGTTATAGACCACTTGACGCTTTGGCAGTTGCACAATCTAATAAAAATGTTTTTTTAGATTTATCTCACGTTTTGATGTATTTTAAAAAATCCAATATAATTAACGATTTATTGTATATAATTGAAAAGGTAGATCAAAAGGTTATATATGGATCTGATTTTCCAGAATATTCGATAAGTAAATATCTGAAGTATACTTTAAATTTAACGAAAAACATTAAAAAGAATAAATTGGAGAACTTTTTCTATAAAAATGCAAAAAAAGTTTTTAAAATCTAATTATACAGAAAAAATCATTGATTTTTTTAACAAAGGACGATTATCTACTTCCGTTATAGCTGACTGTTGCTCTAAAACTAAATTTAAAATTCTAACTTTCGATAAACAATTTAGATACAAAAAGTATATTGCAGGAAGCGTATCCTTTATTTATACGCATGAAAATTCCAATTGGATTTTACATAAAACAATTAAAAATAAAAATTATAAAAATAAAGTAGTCTTTGTTTATCCCTTTAATTGCAAAAAAGTAGGTCTAATAGGTGGTCTTATTTGTACTAGTTTAAAAATGAAGAACGTAAAGTGTATTATAGTAAACGGTTATATAAGAGATGTTGATGAGATTAAAAAACTAAAAATAAATATTTTATCTAAAGGCTTTTCTCCTGAAAATGTTAGTAAAGAAAAACCAAGTTCTTTATTAAGCAAAAGTAAGCTAAATAAAGTTAAAAATGAATATGAGAATAATATAATTTTCATTGATGACAATGGTTGCCTTTTAATAAAAAAAAAATTGATAGATGAAAACTTTTATAAAAAAATCGTTCTAAAAATGGACATGGAAAAACGATGGTTTAAAAAATTAAATGAAGGGAAAGAAACTTTTGATATCACATGTAAAAAATAATATTTTAATACTTGGAGCAAATGAAATTCAATCTAATTCTATTAAACATATAAAAAGTCTAGGTTATAGAACAATTGTTTGTGATAGAAATAAAAATTCTCCAGGAATAAAATATGCCGATAAATTCATAGAAGAAGATTTTAAAAATAAAGAAAAATTATTAAAATTGGTTTTAAATGAGAATATAAATTATATTTTTCCATTTAATGACATTGGTGTTCTTACAGCTAATTTCTTATCTGATAAATTGAATTTACCATCTAATGGATATTTAAATTCATTGAAGCAAGTTATGAAATTTAGAATGAGAAAGGCATGTCAAAGACATGGAATCACTCAGCCTTATTTCTTTTTAATTAATAGGCTCGAGGATATATATGATAAACTTGATACAGTTAAATTTCCTTTTATTCTTAAACCTAATTTTAGTGGAGGTGGAAGCAGAGGAGTTATTAAAGTAAATAAATATGAAGAGATTGAGAGTTCATATTCATTTTCAAGAAAGTATGATTTAAATAAAGAAAAATCTGTTCTACTTGAAGAATTCATAAGTGGAATTGAAATTGCGATTGAGGGAATTTCAAATTCATATAACGATTTTCATATTTTAACGACTAGTAGAAAAAAAAAAGCAAACACAGAATCAAGAATTGACATGGAAATAAATTATCCGTTCGATAAATATACCTTTAATAAACAAAACATCCTCATGCAATGTAAGAATATATTATTTGCTTTAGGTCATAAAAAAGGACTTTTTCACATAGAACTAAAAATTGACAAGGATAATCAAATATATTTCATTGAATCTGGAAGTAGGGGAGGGGGAGGAGAAATTCTTTCATCAATTATTCCTCTAATGACTGATATAGACATTATAAAATCGCAAATTGATATAAATAACAAAGTCTTTGAAATGAGACATTTAAAAAATAAATATTCATGTTACAAATTCTTTAATATAAAATTTGGAAAATTAATAAAAACAGTCATCAGTTCTAAAATAAAAACAGTCTCAAGCTTAAAAAAAATTAATATTTTATCAAAACCTGGTGATGTTGTAGGTTACTTTCCTAATTCACTTTTTAGAAAAGATTATTGTATACTTTTCAATGAAAATAAGAGAAAATTAGAGAATGATTTAATTTTAATTGATAAGTACGTTGAATTTCAAGTAGAAGCTCTTGACGACGTATCAAATTTTAATACAAAATTTATAAATTATGCTAAATAGAGATGACTGGATAGAATTAGAGTTAGAAAAGCAAAAAAATAGATTAAAGTTTATCAATTGCTTACTAAAAAAAAATACTTTTGCAGACTTTCCTCCTAGAAGAATATATTTTGAACCTACTAATCATTGTAATTTAAAATGTGACCATTGCGCAGCACACAATGGTTCAGGAACACGTGACCTTGGTTTTTTAGACATTAGTCTATTTAAAAAGGTTATGAATGAAATCTCTCATTTAAACAGACAAACAGAAATAAATTTTTATCAACATGGTGAATCTACTCTTCACGAAAAGCTTGTTGATATGATAAAGATCGCATCAATTGACTATGACTTTTTTACAAAGTTAAATACTAATGGAGTAACCTTAACTAGAGAGTATTCTAGAAACTTAATTGACTCTAATATAGACTCATTAGTTTTTACTATAGATTCAATTACACCAGAATCCTACAAAGCAATTAAAGGTAGAGATTTATTTCATAAAGTTATAACAAATCTTTTAGATTATCTTGAGGAATGGGGAGATCATCCTAGAAAAATTAACAATTTTTTTGCTGTTGATATTTTTCTTGTAGAAGAAGAGAGAAATAAGGATGATATAAGAATTATTAAAGAGCTTTTTGAAAAGTTACCTATAGGCCATGTTCAAACTTATGAACTTTTTAACTACATGGGCGCAGTACAAGAGGCAAACGGAAAATATGATGAAAGATTTAAGATTCCAAAAAAAAATTGGCCAACCTGTAACGTTCCTTGGGATGTTCTTGGAATAAGATGGAATGGCGATGTAGTTTCATGTATATATGATTACGACAGCAGATATGTTATTGGGAATATAAAGGATAATTCTATATTAGATATATGGAATTCAGATAGGATGCAGGGATTTAGACAAGCTCAGCTTATTCATAATTTTTCATGTGTTGAGAGCAAAGGAAAGTTGTGTTCAAATTGTACAATAATGTGGCAGAAGGATTACCAATCTCCAACTTCTTTTAATGAAGAAGTAAAACGTATGAAAAGATATCTAAATTCTGCAATTGATAGGGTTTCTGAAAGATACTTAAGAACCGATGAGTTATTAAAAAAACATTCATACTTAAAAGAAAATAGAATTGTTTGGTACAAGAATCTTTTAAAAACCATTGAACCAATTAGACAAAAATTTAATCAAAAAGGTATCAAATCTATAAAAGATAGTGCAAAAATATCAGAAGTTATATCAAGCTAATTACTTACTTAATATAGCGTTCCAAGTTTTAACTTTGCCTAAAAATTGAAGTGAAAAATAAGAAGAGTTATTTGAATCAAAGTCATTTGATAGTTTTTTATTTTTATTTTTAATCCAGTATTTAAATTTTGAAAAACCAGCATTATGTGCTAGTTCTCTAATTTCATTTGGTTCAAAGCTTTCTGAACTCATGGACGTGCTTGGTCCGCTTGTAAACCCTAAAAGGTTTAAAAAAATATCTTTTAAAATTTTGAATAAATATGACTGACCACAATTTAGTAATATATAAAGTTCTAGCTTGGTAGCTTTATCAACCTCGGAATAACTTAAGTGTTCTAAAAGTTGATTTCTAATCTTTATTAAATTTTCAATACGTACCATTTCCGTTTGAATTAATAGCTTATTCTTATAGGATATATCCTTTTTTTTTATTGATTTTTTGTAGTATTTTAAAGATATGGATGAATATCTTCTCCAAATAGAATTATATAAAGTTTCAGCTCCTATTCTAAATTTATTTTTATCATTAGAATTTCTCATAAGATAATGATTCCAAGCATCTGTGTTAAAATCAAAAATAATTCTTCCATTCTTTTTCAGAATTCTAAAAAATTCATTAAAGGTTTTCTTCAAATTTGTTTGCCAAATTACTCCTTTACATAAAATGGTATCGAAATAATCATTAGGAAAATTTGTCTTTTCTATAGACATTTGAGAAATGTTAATTTTTTTTATATATTTAAAATTAAGATTTTTTATTACATCTTTAAATAGTTTTATTCTTTCTTCTGTATAATCTACCGATTCAATTTTATTAACAAATTTAGACATTAATATACTATATTCACCGGTACCACATCCTGCATCAAGTACATTACCTTTAATATTCTTTAGACCAAATAATTTTAATTCTTCCATACAGTTGTTTGGCTTTAAATATTTTGAGTACGATATAGCTTTAGGATAAATATTTTTTTTATAATTTTTCTTATAAGCTAGTTCTATTTCTTGATATTTCTTTGAAGGTTTTTTTATTACTTTTTCTAATCTTTTATTTTTATCAATTTTAAACGAAGATAAATGATAAGGATTACTAAAAGTATTATCATAATCTTTGACTAAAACTGAAATAACAGAAGAGTTAATGAAGTTTAATTTTTTAGTAGTTTTTTCATTTTCTCTAATTATAAAAAAATTTTTTTGTAAAGTGGAATCTTCAATGTCATTTAGGTAGTTCGGTAAACATTTGTAAGCAAAAATATTATGAATTATAAATGATTTATTTTCATAAATACCCTTTTCTGGATATTCTTTATTAATAACAATTAATAAAACTTTCTTTTTTTTAGAATTAGAGATTTTAAGGAAATTTTTTTTTCCTTTTAGAAGATAATTAACTTCTATTGTTCTTTTTGAGATTTTAAATGATTTGTCAATTTTAACTGGAATATTAATGTTAAAAAAACGATTTGGTTTGTTTATATTATTTTCTAAAAGACTTAATCCGTAGTTTTTTTCTGGTGCAAAAATGGAAAATTGAGAGAAAACATTACCTGTAGGCAACGTTTGAAAAATTTTTCTCCACAGAAAATTACAACTATATAATTGACTTAATGATAATCCTCTAGGTAAGTTAACACCAGGTGGAAAAGAATTAGAATCTTCAAGTTGCCAAGATTTAGTTTTTGAATTCCACCATTCAAGAAATGTGTGATGCTTGGTAGACCAATACCTTACTTCAAAACCAGCAGATTGCATTAATGAGCCAGCCAATATTGCACTATTTGTACATTGCCCTAACCCAGAAATCAATGTTTCAATTGCATTAAAAGGTCTATTATCAATTACACAAGGAGAGTCATCAACATGAATAATGTGTTGTTTAACCCAGTTAATAATTAAAATAGGATCGTTTGACGTTTGTTTTAAAATAGACTTAAGAACGTTTTTAAAATTTACATTATTAACTTTATTTGTAATTTTTGATATTTTTTTTTGAGCAGATTCTCCTCCTAATCTAAAAGAGAAGGAATCTAAACATTTTCTTACATTTTTTATATCTTTCACTCTTTTTTCAAATTTAATTTCTTGTAAAATTTTTTTAACTTCTTGATTTCTTTTAAAATTAAATAGAGAAACAAAAAAATATTTTAACCATAATTTATCTTTCATTAGACTGATATGATCTATAAATCTTAGTTTTTTGTTTCTTTTATCGAGTTGGACTTTTATTGAATCTAGCTCTAATAAATCATTCTTGAAATTCATCTAAAATGGCCAATCTATTTTTTTCCAAGGAAAGTACATAAAGACATCTCCTGTTTTTTTATCTTTAAATTCACGGGTTTTTAACAGTTTATTATTTAAAACTATCTTTGGAACATTATTTTTACTTTTTATCTGAAAAGTAAGTCCACTCAACATATTTTTTTCTATTTTTTGGTACCCATAAACTGGACAATCTATTCCTTTAATATTTATAAAGGTTTCGTTTTGAGAATTATCTATACTAAAATCTAAATAATTTCTCATTCTTATATAATTTAATAATTTTTTTGTTGTTGTGACCAAAATTCTTCCTTCATTAAATCTGTCCGCAAGCATTTTAAATGCAGCAATATTATTATAATCTAGGACATTTTTATCTGTTGTATAGTCTTGTGATTCGTGTCTTTTTCCCATTAAAATTGCTCTTCTAATTCCAAAATGTTGGTATAGAATTACTGCACCTTCTTGTTGTTCCAACAGATCTAGGTTTTCTGGATTTACCTGCAAAATAAAATTACTTGATGTTGGACCATCAATCCCTCTGAATCTTTTAAATATAAAATTTTTGATATTATCTCTACTAATATTTTCAATGAGAATATTATTAAATAACTTCTTTTTATATTTTAAT
>PAHB01000061.1 GCA_002704665.1 Pseudomonadota bacterium | reverse complement strand
GTAACTTCCCGGATGTCTTGCTTTCGGAAACGACCCAGCAGATCGTACAGGATTCCCTCTCTTATAGCTCCCTTGGTAGTGACCAATTCACTTATCTTAAGGTTTTCCATTAAAGCTATTGTTATAGTTAGTCCTCCGGGTAGGTACTCTCTTCGATCCTCTCGTAGCCCTTCAATATTTATGGAATTCCAATGTTTTGCCTCCAAAAGTTTCTGTTTGATTTCCCTTAATATTTCAATCGTTATAACTTCGCTATTTTTGGTCATGACCTTCGCTATCTTTGCTAAGGCCCTCAAAGTTCCCGATGATCCAATAGCTTGCCCCCATTTTTCGGGTCCAAATTGTTCTAGGGTCCCTTGGAGCTCAAGGCTCGCTGCCAGTTGAGCTTTTTCAAATGATAATTTCGTTATTTTTCCATTTGGAAAAAAAAGACGCGAATAACTAACACATCCCATAAAAAGACTCTCTAAAGTAACAGGTTTAAGCCGATTGCCAATAATCAACTCCGTTGACCCACCTCCTATATCAATTACCAATCTATTTTCTTTTGATGCTGGAACAGAGTGAGCTACTCCGATATAAATTAGTCGAGCCTCTTCTCGACCACTAATTATTTCAATTGGAAACCCGAGTGCCGTCTCAGCTTTCTTTAAAAAATCCTCCGCGTTTTTTGCTACTCTTAGGGTGTTGGTGCCAATGGCTCTAACAGCGTTTTTGTCCATACCTCTCAATCTTTCACCAAATCTTTTTAGCGAATCTAAAGCTTTTTCTTGAGAATCCGATGTTAGTTTCTTGTCTTTACTGAGTCCGGCTGCAATCGCTACAGGATCTCGAATTGAATCTAGCGGGTAAATTTGATCACTTACTACTCTTGCTATTTGCAAATTGAATGAATTACTACCGAGGTCTACGGCTGCCAATGTCGAAAATTTGGTCATTATTAACTTACGGATTTTTAATATTTAAAAGCGGAGAACAATCTGTTTGTAATAAAAACTTAATGAAAAGTTCATAAACTAATCCGACGATTCCGACGCCGGTTTGACGTGCTCCACTTTTACCAACATTTTGTAGATTTGTCCACCTTGAGGATGTATGTGAACGATAAAATATCTAGTAAAATACCTAACGAAGGCGGCAATCTGGCGTTAGATATTTAACTCTGATCTGTAGGTAGCTAATGGTAGGGTTTCTTTTGAAAGTCATGTTTTATCAAAAATAGCTAAAGGTTTAGTAATGACGCGGTGTTAGTTATGTTGTTGTCTTGTGTTTTTTGTTGGGTTATGGTGCTAGCAGAGTACTTTTTTTAAAGTCGGTACAATCATGTTGTCTTTGGATACGTGTGTACTTGAGTTTAGGATCTTGATGGAATGAGAATTACAGTTATTGGGACGGGATATGTTGGCTTGGTAGCGGGGGCATGCTTCGCTGAGTTCGGTAATGATGTCCTTTGTCTGGATTTGGATGCAAAAAAAATACAAAGACTTAAAGCGGGGGATATCCCAATTTATGAGCCTGGGTTGCCAGAATTGATAAAAAGAAATATTGACGCCGGCCGGCTTAAATTTACAGTAGACATAGAAACCTCGGTATCACATGGAAATCTCCAATTTATAGCTGTTGGCACGCCACCTGATGAAGATGGCTCAGCAGATTTGAGATATGTTGTTAGTGCCGCTAAAAACATAGGGAGATATATAAAAAATGATGTTGTAATTGTTAATAAGTCTACCGTTCCAGTCGGAACAAGCGAAAGAGTAATGGCGGTCGTGACTCAAGAAATTGAGAAGAGAAAAATTGGGTGCAAAGTTAATATTGTTTCCAATCCAGAATTTTTGAAGGAAGGTAATGCTATCGAGGATTTCATGCGTCCGGATCGGATTATTATCGGATCAAGTAGCGAAGAGGCTACCCAGATTATGAGAAGACTTTATTCGCCTATCAACAGGTATAGGGACCGAATTTTAGTAATGGATGAAAGGTCGGCAGAGCTGACAAAATATGCAGCTAATACCATGTTAGCTACACGAATTTCACTAATGAATGAACTTGCTAATTTGTCAGAAAGGCTGGGAGCAGACATCGAGAGTGTTCGCCAGGGAATCGGCTCTGATCCACGAATAGGCTATCATTTCTTGTATGCAGGCTGTGGTTATGGAGGCTCATGTTTTCCAAAAGATATTAGAGCTTTGCAAAATACAGCAGGCGAGTACGGACTGCAACTATCAATCTTAGAGTCGGTTGAAAAAGTCAACAGAGCACAAAAACAGAGCATTCTTGATAAAATTCGAAATCGATTTGGGGAACACCTGGATGGAAAGAAATTTGCGGTTTGGGGGTTGTCCTTTAAGCCTAACACTAATGATATGAGAGAGGCTCCCAGCAGGATTGTAATAAATGGGTTATTGATGCGAGGCGCTAGTGTTATGGCGTATGACCCAGTTGCACTCGATGAAGCTAGAAAAATATATGAAGGAAATTCTGAGATAGAGTTTAATGACAATCCGTTAAACGTTTTAGATGATGCAGAAGCTTTAATTATTCTGACGGAGTGGAAAACATTTCGAAGTCCAGATTTCGTATCAATGAGAAGTAGGCTTCGAAAAGCAATAATAATAGATGGCAGAAATCTCTACGATCCAGCAGACATGATGAGTTATGGGTTTGAATATATTTCGATTGGAAGAGCCAGTGTTACGGGAACCAACAACCGGGAGAGTAGGTAAATACTTGGAAAACGCCGTGAATCATGTGGGCATAGAAAATCAATTTTTCTATCGTTAAAATTATTCCCTCACGGTGGAATTAGAGAGGTGGTATTTGACTAGTTACAACATTCTGTTTCTGTGTACAGGGAACTCAGCGAGATCTATCCTCGGCGAGGCACTAGCGACTCAATTAAGCGGTGGTCGTTTTAAAGGATATTCGGCTGGCTCAAATCCCCAAGGAAGAGTTCACCCTCTTGCGCAGGAGCTCTGTGCAAAAATTGGGTATTCAACCAAATCCCTGAGATCAAAAAGTTGGAATGAATTCGTTGGCAGTCAATCTCCAAATATGGATTTGGTGATTACGGTTTGCGACAGTGCTGCATCAGAAGTTTGCCCGGTATTGCCCGGTCATCCATGTTCCTCTCATTGGGGATTTCCAGATCCAGCGGCTGTTCAAGGCACCTTAGAAGAAAGGCGTCAGGCGTTCAATGACGTCTTCATAGGTTTAAAAAAGTGCGTAAATACACTTCTAAGTCTTCCGGTTGAAGAGCTAAGTCGAGAAGAAATCAAAGGTAGTTTAAGAATGATTGGAGAAAGTATTTGATGGCAAGGCTAGCGGCCGAATTTTTTGGCACAATGATACTCTTGGCGGTTATAACCGGTTCAGGAATAATGGGGGAAAGTTTGTCGGTAGGAAATCCGGCGGTAGCACTGCTCGGTAATAGCCTAGCTACAGGAGCGGGTCTTTACGTTCTCATTACGGTTCTTGCCCCAATCTCAGGCGCACATTTCAATCCAGTGGTTAGCTTTATGTTTTGGAAAATAAGGGAATTGGATGGACGGTATCTTTTACCTTATTTCGTTAGTCAAATTGTTGGCGGTGTAATCGGTATATGGGTAACTCACCTGATGTTTGGTCTTCCGATTTTTCAGTTTTCCACAAAGTATAGGGGTTCTTTGGGGATGTTTTTTAGTGAATTTTTGTCGACTTTAGTGTTGCTATTGGTAATTTTCTTGGGTTCGCGAAGCAAAAAAATGTGCGTTGCATGTCTAGTGGCTCTAGCGGTGATGGCTGGTTACTGGTTCACATCATCAACATTTTTTGTCAACCCCGCTGTCACTATTGCAAGGGGCTTTACGGATACATTTGTTGGGATTAATCCCCAACAAATTCTACCGTTCATCGCATCCCAATTCGCTGCAGCGATTACGGTAGTGGTAATTATCAATCTATTCACGAAAGATTAAATATCCTTCTCCTTCTCGGCCAGGCTCTCCATTAAGCCCCCTTGGTGATCTTTACCTCTAGGCCTCTCATCAGTTGGAAACGATCCAGTTTCTTGAAAAATTATTATCTCAGCAATATTGGTGGTCATGTCCCCCATCCGCTCGAGAGATTTTGCAATAAAAAGAAGACTAGCTAAGGCCTCTGTCTCGAGTGGGGGATTTTTGGGCGCCATAAGGTTTAATACTATGGCGACTGTTGAATCGAAAAGTTCATCTACTCGGGCGTCATTTGCTCTTATCTCTTCCGCAGACCCTGGGTTTGAGTTCCTGTATGCGTTTATTGCTTGCTGGAGAGCCGAATGCGACAGATCATACATTCGTGTCAGCAAGGAAATTATTTCGGGATGATCACCGGTGGAAATTAACTTTTCCCTTCTTGCGATATTTTTTGCATGATCGCCTAACCTTTCAAGACTACTTGCCATTCTCATTGCGGACACAACTATTCGCAGGTCACTCGCTAATGGAGACCTCAATGCTAATAACCTCATTGACTTGTCATATATTTTCAATTCCATGCTATCAATTTTTTTATCAGACTCAATTACTTGGAGTGCGGCTTTATCATTAGCGTTTTTTACGCAGTCCATGGCATCCATCCATATTTTTTCGACCAAGCCGCCCATGGCCACTACTTGCTCTTGGAGATCTTTGATATCTTCGTCATAGGATGAAACAATGTGTTCATTCATTTACTGAGCCTCCTATCTGCTATATGAGTAATTTTAATCATCCCACTTTTCCAGTTATGTAATCCTCGGTTCTTTTATCGCTGGGGTTAGTAAAAATTTGTTTGGTTGCATTAAACTCAACGAGGTGACCTAGGTGAAAAAAAGCAGTGTTTGTTGAAACCCTTGCCGCTTGTTGCATTGAGTGTGTGACAATGACAATGGTGTAGTTGTTTGATAGGTTTCCCATTAACTCTTCAACTCGCGCTGTCGCAATAGGGTCAAGAGCCGAGCAAGGTTCATCCATAAGAATAATCTCTGGATTCACTGCGATTGCCCGAGCAATACAGATTCTTTGCTGCTGTCCTCCTGATAAATCAGTTGCGGAATCATTTAATCTATCTTTGACCTCGTCCATCAGTCCTGCCTGCTCAAGACTATTCTCTACAATCTCCCTCAGTTCACTTGTGTTCGAAGCCAGACCATGAATTTTAGGCCCGTACGCTACGTTTTCGAATATAGTTTTTGGAAAAGGGTTTGGTTTTTGAAAAACCATACCAACTCTAGCTCTAAGCAAAACTGGATCTTTGTCAGCATCATAAATATTCTCGCCATCGATAGTTATTTTACCCTCGACTCGGCATCCATCAATGACATCATTCATTCGGTTCATACATCTGAGAAAAGTTGATTTCCCGCAACCTGATGGGCCAATTAGCGATGTGATTTCCTTTGATTTGATATCTAGGGTTACATCAAAAAGTGCCTGAATATCACCGTAGAAAACATTTACATCTTCTACTTGAATTTTAATTTTATCTGACATATCAAATACCCTACCATTTTTTTTCAAATTTTTTGCGCAATAACACAGCCAGCAAATTCATTCCGATTAGAAACAGTACCAAGAACATTATGGCAAGTGATGATCGTTCATAGAAAGCTCGCTCAGCGCTATCTGACCATATGTAGATTTGAACTGGGAGGGCGGTAGCTGTATCTGTGAAACCGGTCGGTATATCCACTAGAAAAACAACCATTCCTATCATTATGAGCGGAGCTGTTTCGCCTAATGCTTGTGCCATTCCAATAATTGTACCTGTTAAAATTCCAGGAGATGCTAGCGGTAAAACATGATCGACTGCCGCTTGCATTTTTGATGCTCCCAGTCCCAACGCAGCATCTCGTATCGAAGGTGGAACTGCTCTAATAGCGGCTCTAGATGCGATAATGATTGTTGGCAAAGTCATTAAAGCGAGCACCATACCGCCAACTAGTGGTGCAGATCTTGGCAGCTGAAAAAAATTCAAGAAAACTGCCAATCCTAAGAGTCCAAAAACTATTGATGGAACAGCTGCTAAGTTGTTTATATTAACTTCAATAAAATCTGTTAGTTTGCCGGGTTTCGCAAAATATTCTAAATAAATAGCAGCCATTACGGCGAAGGGAAGTGCCAAAAACATCGTGACAACCATTGCCATGGCCGATCCTAAAATTGCTCCTAAAATTCCAGAGCTTTCGGGTTCCCTACTGTCGGCAGACGTAAAAAAGCCAGTGTTAAAAGTTTTCTTTATAATATTTTTTTCTTTGAGCGTTTGAATCCATGAGAGCTGCATATCATTTATACGACGTTGGTCCTCAGGAACTTCAACGTTTAGCCGTCCTTTTATAAATTGATCCACATCGTCTGATGCATTAACCCAAATTTCTATTTCTTTTCCTACAAGCGACGGATCGTCAATCATCATTTGTTGGATTTCATATCCCGAGTTAGCAGATATGAGATCCGATAGCTTTCTTTGCTGAAATCTGTCGGTTACTTCAGGAAAAACTTTTCGAAAAGCTTTCTTCGCGAGTCCATCCCAATTTGTCGCGTACATAACATCTTGAGAGACTTTTCCATCATCACCAAAAATATGATTTTCATCAATTTTTACATTAACCTTGATAACGGTTTGTTGAAAAGCAGTGTAGCCGTTTAGAGTGATACTCCCTAGCAGTATCAATAGAAATGAAATTCCTAGAAGTACGGAGAACAAACCATAGTATTTGAGTCTTGTCTGTTTTCGATGTCTTCTTTTTAGCGATTTGGCTATTAATTCGGTGTTGGTTTTATGTTGTTTCATCTCATCCTTTTTAATCGTATTTTTCTGACAGTTTTCTTGAAACAGTCAAAGCACCAATATTTAGCAGCAGGGTTACAACAAATAAGGTTATACCCAAGGCAAATGCTGAAAGGGTCTTCGGAGAGTCAAAAACGGTATCACCGGTTAGTAGGGAGACAATTTGAACAGTTACGGTGGTTACCGCCTCCAAAGGATTAGCTGTGAGGTTTGCTGCGTGGCCTGCAGCCATAACAACAATCATCGTTTCGCCAATTGCTCGACTTACAGCTAACAAAAACGCTCCGACGAGACCAGGTAACGCCGCTGGAAGTACAACATTTATCACTGTCTCTGCTTTTGTTGCACCAAGCCCGATTGAGCCATCCTTGAGAGATTGTGGAACGGAGTTCATAACATCATCCGAAAGTGATGAGATGAACGGTATAATCATTATTCCCATAACCGCTCCAGCTGCCAAGGCAGATTCTGATGAAACATCCATCCCAAGAGATAGTCCGAGACTACGGAAAAATGGAGCAGCCATCAGGGCCGCAAAAAAGCCGTAAACAACTGTAGGGATTCCCGCTAAGATTTCCAAAGTAGGTTTGATAAAGTCCCGCACTCCTTTAGATGCGAATTCCGTCATATAAATTGCAGAAAAAATACCGATTGGAAGCGCAACCATCATTGCAATAAGCGCAATTAGAAGCGTTCCAGAGAGCACGGGAAGCATACCAAAGGATCCGCTTGAACCCACTTGGTCATCGCGAATTGCGATATTTGGCGACCAATGAGTTCCAAATAAAAATTCGAAAATATTATAAACCTCAAAAAAACGAAGGGCTTCAAAAAGTAAAGATGCCACGATCGCAATCGTGATAAGAATTGCAACAACAGCCGCGCCAAGAAATAATTTTTGAAGGAAACTTTCGACTGTTTTTCGGGCTTTGAACTTCGGCGTAAGCCTTGAATAACTAAAAAGGGCTGTTATTGCTAGTAGCATGAATACTACCCAACTTCGTACCGCTAGGCTGGTTTCATCCCATGATTTTAACTCTACTGCGAGTCTATTGATATTAATGTCGGGGTTTTCAAGAATTCCGTTAGCAACATTTTGTAACTGGGCAAAAGCAAGATCAAGCTGAGATTCAGTGTGCTCAGGAAAAATTTTTGACAATTTTTCTATAAAAACCATTTCACTGAAAATCGGCGAGAGAAAAGAGTAAAAAAGCAGAAGACTGAAAGCTGGAACAAATGCCCAAATCGCCGCGATTTTACCATAATAGCTCAGTATTGAATCGGGACGGATATCGTTAGTATTGGAAATCTTTGTAATTTTTTTTACGGCAAAAAAATAACTCGCCGTAGAAATGGCAAGAATAACTATTGTTATATCAAAAATATCCATATTGAGCCGAATTATGCCACAGTGTCTTCAATTAGTAGGCGAACTAACGCACAAAAAAAAGGATGTGAGACATTGCCTCACATCCTTGATATTTTATAAGGATAATATTACTTGATAGTTACTGCCGGAAAATCTTTGAGTTTTCCTGTCTCTGTTTTAAAGTCGGCATCTGATAACGGTACTAATCCGGCTGGATACAAATATCCGTCCATGCTGAGAGCTTTCGTGCTGATAAACTCTCTAAAAAATTCTTTAATACCAGGGACAACGCCTAAATGTTCACGTTTGACGTATGTAAAAAGGGGACGCGCACCCGGATACTTGTAAGAGGCGATATTTTCAAAATTAAGCGCAACTCCGTCTACGATGGAAGCTTGGACCTTATCTCTGTTTTGATCAAAGAAGGAATAACCAAATACTCCAAATAACTGCTCATCAGCTGCTAATTTTTCGATTATAAGATTATCGTTTTCACCAACTTCTATCGCTGCTCCATCTTCTCTAAGTTTCTTTGCTCCCTTTTTCCCGACATCTGCATAGGTGCCGAGCTTCTTATGTCCGTTTTTCATGAATAGCGAACCCATAGCGTCACGGGTTCCGGAGGTTGGTGGTGGTACTAAAACCCGTATCGGTGTGTTGGGTAAACCAATTAGTGGTTGTCCCGTTGCATTTCCAGCTACGAAAGCGTCGACGTCTTTCCACGTTTTGAGCCAATTCTCCTCGAGTCCGCCTCCTCGAGGCAATTTTTCGGCAAGAGCCGCGGCTATATGCATAATTGATATTTCAAACTTTCTCGCATTTTTATTGTTCGAGAAAGCTAAGCCGTCGTTACCAACAACGAATTCAGTGGCAGTCACGCCGTTACTGTTACACAGCTTAAACTCTTTTGCCTTCATCCGACGTGAGGCATTTGTTACGTCAGGGTGTTGGAGGCCAACTCCGGCGCAAAACAGTTTCATCCCGCCACCAGAACCCGTAGATTCAATGGCAGGAGTTTTAAATTTGGTGCCTTTCCCGAACTTTTCAGCAACGATAGTCGCAAATGGGTAGACAGTAGATGAGCCAACAACTTTGATTTGGTCTCTCGCAAAAACCCCAGTAGATAAAAAGGTCGTGGAAAGGAAAATAACAGGTAGTAAAGCAACAATTTTCTTCATTTAAATCTCCAAAAAATGGAATAACTGGAACCCAATTCATACTAAGAGAAGGAGTATTAACTTTATATGTTTATTTTTTATGACAATATTTATTTTGTTTTACGCTGGAAATTTAGCTTTCACAGAACTTTCAATGGCCAAGGTCTTTTCACGGATTATTTATAATATAAAACAACAGCTTAACTGAAAAATTTATTTTCATGAATGAAGCAAAAACGCTGTAATTTTTGCTACGAGTATTCGTATCGCAATTGATGAAAATCTCCCAGTATGGAATTGTGATTTATGATAAAAACATTGAATTTTAATGCTATTTCCAATAACTACTTATGAAAACCCCTTATTATTGATATCATTACCTCATTAATGGCCTCCCCAACTGGAATCGAACCAATATCTAAGCCTTAGGAGGGCCTTGTTTTATCCATTAAACTATGGGGAGTCCGTAGACATTATTATACCAATTAAAAAAACTTATGGATTGGTGCATGTTTAAAAGGTTGTCATTTTGAGAAGTTTTTCTGAGCTTGGTCTTGATCCAAGTCTTGTTAAAGCCGTAGAGGAACAAGGATACAAGGTTTCTACGCCGATTCAGGACAAATCGATACCTCCTATTTTGCTGGGGAGAGATGTAATCGCCGCCGCACAAACCGGAACTGGTAAAACAGCTAGTTTCACGTTGCCTATACTTCAAAGATTAATGCCTTACGCCAATAACAGCGTGTCTCCAGCGAAACATCCCGTTCGCTGTTTGATATTGACGCCGACCCGCGAGTTAGCGGTCCAAGTACATGAGAATGTCGATTCCTACGGTAAGTACTTGGAGATTCGATCAATGGTATTGTTTGGGGGCGTTTCCATGGATTTTCAAATGAATCAGTTAGGGTCAGGTGTTGAGATAGTGGTTGCCACCCCTGGCCGGCTACTGGATATTGAAAAAAATAAGGCCATCAACTTTCGAATGCTGGAATTTCTTGTGTTAGACGAAGCAGATCGTATGCTAGATATGGGTTTTTTGCCTGATATCACAAAAATAATTAATATGCTTCCCTCCCGCCGACAGACATTGCTTTTCTCTGCCACTTATTCGCAAGAAATAGCGCAATCCACAAAAAAATGGTTAATTGATCCTATCAGGGTCGACGCATCTCCACCAAATACTCTTACAAAAACGATAGATCACAGATTTTTTTCTGTTGAAGCAAGTGCTAAAGCTACCTGTTTGGTTAGATTTCTGGAGGGCGCAGGAAAGGGTCAAATGCTAATTTTTTGTAATACGAAAATTGGAGCCGATAGATTAAATCGCAAATTGAAGAGAGATAATTTTGAAGTAGCGGTTATCCATGGTGATAGGACCCAAGTGGAAAGGCTTAAAACCCTGGAGGATTTTAAAAAAGGTAAAATTTCGATATTAGTTGCTACTGATATTGCTGCTCGTGGACTAGATATTGAAAATATGCCGCGTGTGATAAATTTTGACGTGCCTCTGAGTTCCGATGATTATGTTCACCGAGTAGGTCGCACCGGTAGGGCCGGTAGTCAGGGAGAAGCTATTACTTTTGTTTCGGAGGGAGATGAGCAAAATATTTCAGCGATTGAGAAAATTCCGAATCTGGAGGTGAAAACCTCTCCTTTTGATTTGTTTTTTAGCCCGAGGCATGTGCACTCCGAAAGAGACAGAAAAACCCTGCCCGTCCCCGCTGCCTCCCGCACTAATAACTCTGTTTCATTATTTTCAGAGCCATATAAGCCATCATCTCAAAGTCGCGGAAAAGTTTCGAATAAAAAAGTTAGACAGCCTACAGCATTAGGTAAGCGAGAAGTCCCGGCTTTATTGCTTCCTCCCAGCAGAAAGTTAGAGGATTAGTCTGAACTTCCCAACTCCATGTATTATCTGAAATATCCTTCGTTGTTACTAGCATTATCAGCTTTTTTTTGGGCGGGAAACATTGTTTTGGCGCGAGCAGTGCATGATGAAATTCCCCCTTTTACAATGGTCTTTTTTAGATGGTTAATTGCTTTAGCGTTTCTTTTGCCATTTGTTTTTTCAGAGATTAAAGCTAACACTACAGAGATTAAAGAGAAGTGGAAGGGGCTTCTTTGGCTAGGGTTTACAGGTACCGTAGGATTTAATGCCATGATGTACATCGGTCTTAACTACACCACCGCAAATAATGCCGTCCTCATAAATTCTTTAGTGCCTGTATTTATATTAGTTTTTTCTTTCATATTTATGAGTGAAAAAATAGGATTTGTGAAGGTTATTGGATGCGGAATATCTTTTATCGGGATGTCAGTAATAATCACTAGTGGGCAACTAAATACTTTGAGGGGCTTTACACTAAATCCGGGAGATTTTTGGATTTCTGCTGCTATGATGAGTTGGGCAATTTACACAATTTCCCTTAAAAATCGTCCCACCTCTCTATCACCTTTGGCATTTTTGGCTTCCTTGCTCGTTTTAGGATTACCAATTCTGCTTCCATTTTGGTTATGGGAAATATCCGAAAAGGGGTTAATGGAATTCACGACACCTAATGCTTTGAGTCTAATTTATTTCGGGGTTTTTCCATCTTTAATTGCGTATATTTTTTGGAATTATGGCGTTTCTCAATTAGGTGCCAGTAGGGCAGGTATATTTACCCATTTGGTTCCGGTTTTTGGTATCCTGCTTTCTGCTATCTTTCTGAAGGAGAAGGTTCATGCACACCATATTTTAGGCGCATCACTGATCTTTATTTCTATTTGGATTTTGAATTTAACTTCGAAAGGTGTCGATTCAGAACCGCACTGATAAGCCGATTGAGTGTTTTGGTTCCACTAACCTCATCGATGACCCCACTCCCATAAAGTCGAGATGTTGATCACCAAAGCCTTCTGCCTCAGCACTTAGATACCAGTCTTTTTTGATTTCATATTTGAGGCCGAAACCAAAAACAGTGCCCAGATCATTTAGGTTGAGTCTTAAAAGATCAATTTCTCCAGCATTATCTTTTTGCAAATATTGAAACCCTAATCGTCCATATACTGATATTCCTTGCTCAAGAGGCACCTCAGCAATGCTAGAAAATTGTAGGATTGATGCCTGACAATTTATCATCGCTTCCCGGCTATCAAACTGTTTACAATGCCGGTTACCACCAAGAAAACGAAGTTTTTTGTTTACTGAGGTGTTTTGTGTGCCGTGTAGGTTTTTATACGATGGACTTGTATCGTTTAAAGAGGCACCTGTTATGGAGAAGCTGAACTTTCCTCTCAATCCCTCTTCTTGGTGATTTTGCAAAGTCAGCCCGTTGGCAGCAAGTAGGATTTCCGTTTTTACGAGATGCCCATCGGCGTGAGCCCCCAAGCTCACCGTTCCGAATGAAATAACTATAGCAACAAATAGGTTAACATTTTTCATAACTATATCCAGACAAAATTATAGCTCTAAACGACGCAAATCCAAAATTTTTGCCACATTTTCTAACTTAAAATAAAACCATAGTGGATAAAATGAGTTTCCATAGGCTAAAGGCAAGCTTTCTTAAAAGTGATCTAGCGGTTCATCGCCAAATAATTCTTTCTCCATTTCTAGAAGAGACTTTTGGGGAACAATAACGCCAGCAGCATTATTATTCTCGGATGGGGTTTTGTCCAATATCAAAGCCTCTCTGCGTTTGAGGTAGTTATCTCTTATAAACATATAAGGGTCAAACTGTTGATCAACAATTTCTGTTACTGTCAAAAGGCGCGCCAGCGTATTAGTAATTTGCAAAGCCGCGAGTGGATAGGTAACCGAGGGATCATTTATCAAGCTGCTGACTGGATTTGCCACGATGTCAAGAGGTCGACCGAGGGCGTCTCGTAGTGTATGAGGTCCTATAAAGGGGATCATCAAATAGGGGCCTGGACTGACCCCCCAGTGTCCTAATGTTTGTCCAAAATCCTCGTTATTTTTTGGAATACCGAGACGGCTGGCAACATCAAATAGCCCTCCAACCCCAACAGTTGTATTAAGCGTGAAGCGCAATATATCATCGGGTGTTTTGTGAAGTTTTAATTGAAATATATTGTTTAACGTCGTAGAAATCATTCCAAGATTCTTAAAAAAATTACGTACGCCCTGTCTCACCACACTGGGTGTGTACTTCGAATATGTTTTTGCAATTGGTTTGGTAATCGCTTTATCAATCGAATAATTAAATTGATATACTTTTCTGTTAACAGGCTCAAAGGGGTCCGAGTTGTGTGGAGTAGTTGCACAACCAGTTAAAAATATTAGAATAATAACGGAGATATTTTTAAATGAATTACTCATGGCATGAATGACGTAAAAAGAATATGTAGTTTTTCGTTATATTTTAGTAACGTTATAAGTTTTATCCACGTGCATATTGTGCCTTAAATATTAATATCAGTGGAGTTTTTTAGATTATTATTACGATGCAGGAGATCTTTTATGGATTTGGGCATAAAAAATAAAGTCGCGTTAGTTTGTGCTTCAAGTAAGGGCCTAGGAAAAGCGTGCGCAATGGAGTTAGCACGCGCTGGTACAAATGTCTATATCACAGCCCGAACAGAGGATGTGTTAGAGAAAACCGCGGAGGAAATTAGAGAGAAATCAGGTCAGGTAGTTCGGTCTATAGCAGCCGATATCACTACATCGGAGGGGCGAGAAAAGATTCTTGGAGTTTGCCCGCAACCCGATATTTTAGTAAATAATGCGGGGGGGCCTCCGCCCGGTGACTTTAGAGGGTTTTCGATCGAAGACTGGAATAGGGCTTTGAATGCAAATATGCTAACCCCTATCGAGCTTATCAAAGCTACTGTTGACGGCATGATTGAAAGAAAATTTGGACGTATAGTTAATATCACTTCTGCAGCCGTAAAGGCACCCATTGATATCCTTGCTTTATCCAACGGAGCCCGGAGCGGTCTGACTGGTTTTGTCGCAGGACTATCTAGGGAAACCATCAAGCATAATGTAACAATAAACGGAATTCTTCCAGGTCTTTTTGAGACAGATACTATGAAGTGGCGTATGCGTGAAGGCGCGAAAATGGAGGGTATTTCAGAGGTTGACTATACGAGGCAGAAAGTATCGAATATTCCTGCGGGCAGGCCGGGAGTTCCGGAGGAGTTTGGCAAGTTATGCGCATTCATATGTAGTGTTCATACTTCTTTTATTTCAGGTCAAAATTTTCTCATTGATGGAGCCGCCTACCCCGGTACTTTTTAAATATAATTTATTACTAGAACATGTGAAATAAATCTTGAAAATATTAAAAAAAAACGTATAGTCGCGTTTTTCTTATGGTTGTTAGCAATTTCATTTTTGTACACTATTTTGTATGAGTTTATATTTCCTGCAGTACTTTATGAGTAATGAAAAAAGAAAAAATTGAAGAGACATATTCCGGTTCAGATAACCAAGTTTTATTGGGTCAAAAAAAAATCCCGGGACTTCATCTAATTGGCGATTTTTACGATTGTAAATGTACTACTGAAATTTTATGGAATATCGATCCGGTACGCCAAAAATGCTTAGCGTTTGTTGAAACAGTTGGATTACATGCAGTTGGTGACAAGTTTCATAAGTTTGAAGGCGGAGGTATTACAGGAATGGTGGTTTTAGCCGAGTCACACATGTCAGTGCATACTTGGCCAGAACGAGGATATGTATCTGTGGATGTTTATGTCTGCAGTTATACTGTAGATAACCGCCCTCAGGGAAGAGAGTTATATCGCCTTTTAGTTGATCTTTTCAAACCTGGGACTGAAAACACCAAATTCGTGGAGCGTATGTGAGTCTATGGCTGTAAAAATAGATCATGAGACTTATATTTCTGAGGAGTTAAATCCGAGCGCAGGGTTTTGGATAAAAGTAAAAAAATGTGTAGCCACACTGAATTCGCCTTACCAAAAAATTGAACTGATTGAGACAGAAGCTTATGGACTGGCGCTGCGAATTGACGACTATTGGATGACATCGGAGAAGGACGAGTTTTATTATCATGAGAATATGGTACATCCGGCGGCGGTAGCCCTCGAAAAACCGAGATCGGCATTGATAATTGGAGGTGGAGATGGAGGAGCGGCTGAGGAATACCTAAAGTACAACAGCATTAAACGAGTTGTCCTAGCAGAATTGGATGAGGAGGTCGTAAACTTTTGTCGGGAACACCTGAGCGTAATTCATAAGGGTGCGTTTGATGATCCCAGATTAGAATTGCGAATTGGTGATGGAAAATCTTTTGTCGAAAACACTAACGAACGATTTGATTTAATGATGCTTGATTTGACGGATCCATTTGGTCCAGCAGAGGCACTTTATGGGATCGAATTCCTCGACCAATGCAAAAGAGTGCTGGGTGAGCACGGGGTGCTGTCTATGCATATAGGTTCGCCTGTTATGAAACCTAAGGTTTTTGGTCGTATCGTGGCATCCTTAAAAAAAGTGTTTCCAATTGTAAGACCAATGCTAGTCTATGTTCCTCTTTATGGCACGTTGTGGGGGATGGCAACAGCTTCTGTAAGAACTGATCCGCTCAAGCTTAGCAAGCATGATATTGATAGCGTAATAAAAGCGCGAAATCTAAAAGATTTACAGTTTTATAATAGCTCGACGCATCTCGGGACGTTGAGTTTGCCAAATTTTGTTATCAGTATCTGTAATGATGATAGTTTCAAGCCAATTAGTCTCTCGGAACCCTTAAATGAATTTGGCCTTGATCCGGCGGAACATGCACCAGTTCGTGTTGTTACAAATGATGGTTCGTCAAACTAAAGGTACAGTGAGTTTCAGGGTCTGAGTTGTAATGAATCTTGCCATAGTATATGGTTTTTGTTGTTTGTTATGTAATTGAAAGAAAGGAACAGGTATGTCTATAAAGTCTCGAGTGGTCTGCATAAACCGGTTTGGCTCTCCTTCAGAACTCAAGATCGAGGAGAAGGAGATAGATGACCCGGGTCCAGGGGAAATATTAGTACGACATACTGTTACTGGTCTGAATTTTATAGATATCTATCAAAGGAAGGGCCTACTCAAAGCGGTGACCGGGGAGCCTCCACTATCGTTGGGGATGGAGGCTG
>PAHB01000060.1 GCA_002704665.1 Pseudomonadota bacterium | reverse complement strand
TACTTCCCATCTTTAGAAGGAAGGTTGCCTGGCACCACAACTGATCCACTAGGTACTTTTCCATAAATAATATTTTGGTTTGCACGGTCGTATATTTTAGTACTTTGTCCTATATAAACGCCCATCGAGATTACCGACCCTTGTTCCACTATTACACCCTCGACTATTTCTGATCGAGCCCCTATAAAACAGTTATCCTCGATTATTGTTGGGGTTGCTTGCAGGGGCTCTAATACACCTCCAATGCCTACACCTCCTGATAAATGCACATTTTTTCCAATTTGTGCACATGATCCAACGGTGGCCCAAGTGTCTACCATAGTTCCCTCATCGACATATGCTCCAATATTGACGAAGGAAGGCATCGCGACTACATTCTTGGCGACATAACTTCCGTAACGGACTATAGCAGGGGGCACAATCCTACAGCCATCATTTTTAAATTCATGTAATCCGTAGTTGGTGTATTTAGATGGAACTTTATCAAAATAATTTGTATATCCGTCTCTCACTACTTCATTGTCGGAAATTCGAAAAGAAAGTAAAACGGCTTTTTTGATCCACTCATTGGTTTTCCAATTTCCATCAGATTTTTCAGCAACCCGCAATTTCCCTTTATCCAGAAGCTCCATTGCATTTTGCACCGATTCGCGAATTTCAGGTGAAGCGGTTTTCGGGGTTATTTCAGCCCTTATATCAAATGCACTGTTTATGGTTTGGCTTAGTGTTTTATGATCCATCCGATTTTCCTCACTCTAAATCTACAATTAGTTGTTTAATGCGTTTAGCTGCATCGACACATTCCTCCGTTGATGAAACTAAGGCAATTCGTATTTTATCGGTTCCCGGATCGATGTGATCATTAGCGCGAGCTAAAAATGACCCTGGGAGTACCGTCAGATTATAATCCTTGTAGAGTTTAATTGAGAAATCAATTGAAGGCATTGGTGTGTCAAGCCATAGATAAAACCCCGCCTCGGGTTGTTTACAGCTTGTTACAGATTCTAAAATTTTTATTACTTTCGAGAAGTTTCTACGATAATGATCACGATTTTTAATGACATGGTCCTCATCATTCCACGCAGCAATACTTGCCTTTTGCGTCGCAGGGCTCATGGCTGATCCATGATAAGTTCTATATCTGAAGAACTCTTTTATAATTCTTTGATCCCCTGCTACATAACCGGATCTTAATCCAGGAACGTTTGACCTTTTTGATAGACTGCCAAAGGACACAAGACGATTGTAATCAGCGTAACCTAGCATTTTTGCTGCCTCTAAAGATCCCAGGGGAGCTTTATTTTCCTCAAAATAAATTTCTGAGTAGCATTCGTCTGCTGCAATGACAAAATCGTATTTTTCCGCGTATTCAAAAATTTTTTCCCAATCTGCCAAAGTAAGGACTCGGCCAGTTGGATTATTGGGGGTGCATACGTACATTAGTTGGACAAGACTCCATTTTTTTTCGGAAATTTTTTCCAAATCGAATTGATAATCATTTTTTGACAGCAGATTAAGATATAGAGGATGAGCGCCGGATAAAATCGCAGCTCCCTCGTATATTTGATAAAAAGGATTTGGCATCACCACGAACGGGTTAGAATCGGTTTGCCTGACATTTACCACCGATTGGGCGATAGCAAATAGCGCTTCACGGGTGCCGTTTACTGGCAAAACTTGGTTTTCAGGATCTATATGGTTTAAATTATAGCGCCGTTTTAACCACGACGAAATTGACTGTCTTAAAGCGGTAGTGCCCTGAGTGGTAGGATACGCTTTAATCTCTAGCGAGCTTACGGCAAGTTGTTTCTCGATAAATTTGGGCGGTGGTATTTTTGGTTCGCCAATGGAAAGGTTGATCGGTTTGAATGCTTTATGAGGAGTGACTGACGCGAGGGCCTGCTTGAGCCTTTGAAATGGATAAGGTTGTAATTTTGACAAATTTGAGTTCATTTATTTTTAAATACAATAATTTATAGACATTACCTATACTAAAAAATTAAAGTTAATCTACGTAGCTTCTCCCGTCCTCAACTGAGGGGACATGTATGTATTCTTCCGGGTTCCAATTTTTCGCTTTTTTTTCTGTTGTAATTGTTGTGAAAATGCCCCCCCGGACAAAAAATCTTCCTTTAAGCCGGATAAATTTGGGCTTTGAAACCCGAGCGATATCATCTAGTATTTTATTGGTTAGTTTTTCATGAAAAGCTTTTTTGTTTCGGTATGACCACATGTATAGTTTCAGACTTTTAAGTTCTACACAAAGTTTATCTGGTACATAAACTAACTTAAAAGTAGCGAAATCTGGCTGACCTGTTAGGGGACATAAGCTTGTAAATTCAGGAATTTCCATGTTAATGAAGTAATTCCGAGAAGGCGCAGGATTGGTGAATGTTTCCAAAATACTTTTCTTTAAAGGTGGCATTTGAGTTTAAATTTCCAAATAGAAGGTAAAATAGACGATAGAGCGGTATGATTGTAAAGTAATTAAGGTTTTATTTGGGATGCATTGTAATATATCTCGGTGTTAGGTATCCAATTTGAAGTTAATTCACATAAAAATAGCAGGTTTTAAGTCATTTGCTGATCCAATTCACATTCCTATTCCAAGTGAATTGGTAGGAATTGTCGGACCCAATGGTTGCGGTAAGTCAAATGTAATAGACGCCGCCCGATGGGTATTGGGAGAGATGTCAGCCAAACAACTTCGCGGTATGAGCATGCAGGATATTATATTCAACGGGTCGGGAGACAGAAATCCTGTATCTAGGGCTAGTGTGGAATTAATATTCGATAATTCTCTGGGACGCGTTGGCGGGCTCTGGTCAAAATACTCAGAAATTTCTGTTAAAAGAATTATTGATCGATCCGGGGAATCAGCCTATTTAATAAACAATCAGCATGTTAGACGGCGAGATGTTTCCGATATGTTTTTAGGAACGGGTCTCGGAGGCAGAGGCTATGCGATTATAGAACAAGGTATGATATCTCGGATTATAGAGGCAAAACCTGAGGAGCTTAGAGGATTTCTAGAAGAGGCCGCCGGCACCTCGAAATATAGAGAGCGAAGAAAAGAGACTGAGTCAAGACTGCGCGGAACTCAAGATAATTTATCTAGGGTGGAAGATATTCGAGAAGAGCTTGCAAAACAGGTTAGCCACCTTGAAAATCAGGCAAAAATGGCAGCTAATTACAACGAACTGCAAAAAAAACTGACCGTAAGTCACGGACAACTCGCGAAAATAAGGTTGGAAAATTCGAAGAATAGCAGAGAAAAATATCAAAAAAGTTTAAAGCAAGCAATTTTGAACCTTGAAAAAATAAACGCTGAGATTACGGCAATTCAGACGGAATCAGAACAAAAAAAAGTAAGTTACGAAGAGGCCTCAAAATTGGTTGATAACAAGCAAAAGTCCCTCTATGAAGTCAATGCTGAGATGGCTAAAATTGAGCAACAAATTGAATTCTTTGATCAAACTCAAAAGAAAAGTGAAAGCCGCTTACAGGAAATTTCTATTGAGAGGACCTCTCAAATTAAAGCGGAAAACGAGGCCCGGTCAAATTTAGAAATCCAAAAACGCCAATATGAACAATTGAAAGTATCAGAGCAAGATATAAAAAATAGGTTGACGTCCGCTAGAAATAAACTGCCGCATATAGAGAGACAGTTAAGGGTAGTTAACGACGAGCGTGAGAGCTATAGGCAAAAATTGAGTTCGGCTCGGCAGGCACTAGAGTTGGTTAGAGCAAAAAAAGAGCACTCTGAGCAGGTTTTAATCCAATTGCAAAATAGATTAAATAGATTAAACGATGAAAAAAATAATCTAGTACTTCCAGATTCCAGCGGACTCGTTCGGTTAGATGTTGACCTTCAGCAAAGTGAGATTGCTGTTTCAAAGCAACAACAGGAACTAGAGGCGTTAGAGGAGGCATTTCCCAGTAAAAACCAGCAGTTGTCAAAACTTGAGAGAGCATTAGAGGAAGTGAAGAAGAAACTTAATGAGGTTTCGGCCCGTATCCAAGCCTTGAAACATATCCAAGATAAGGCGAAAGGTGCCGAGGAACTAAAACGTTGGTTGAGCAAATATTCGATTAATACAGATTCGTATTTGTGGGAAAGTTTAAAAATAAAAGATGGATGGGAGGATGCTCTCGAAGCCGTTCTTAGAGAAAGACTTAATAGCATTGGAGTACACGACCTTTCCGACATATTAGAACTTGGTGCGAATTCGCCTCCAGCTAAGGTAAGTTTTCATCTGATTTCTGATTTATCTCATCGCAGTGAAACAAAAAATTCAAATGTTGAATTACTTTCCGAATATGTGAGTTACGAGGACCCTGCTGTTCGTCCTGTCGTAGAAAATTGGTTGACGGGAGTTTATGTTCTCAGTGATTCCTCTATAAATATAGAACTACTGAAAAAACTTAAACCGGGTGAATTGTTTGTAACTAAGAAGGGCCATCTCTTTACATCTAATGGGGCTAGTTATTATGCACCAGATTCTGAATTACATGGAATACTGAGTCGGCAGGTGGAGATAGAGAATTTGGAAATTTTAAAATCTCAACTTTCTCAAGAAACTAGTTCTTTTGTAGAGAAGATAGAGGCCATAAAAAAAGAGGTGGAGGATAATGATAATAAGCTTCGTCAAACAAGGTCGAGATTAACGTCGCTTTTAGATCAAAAACATTCGATTAAACTCAAGCATCTTCGGCTTACAGAGCATGCTGACCGGATTGCGGTCAGGGGTGGGCAAATTGTTGAGGAAATCAAAGAAATAAAAAAAGATAGAAATTCGGAAAAGGATAAAATTGAAGATTCCATAGATGCGGAAAACGACCTCCATAAATTACTAAAAAACCAAGAATCTCTTGAAGTTGGTATTCAGCAGAAGACAATTGAGTCTGAAAAACTGCTCAAGGAACATCAGCAAAAATATGAAGTGGTGCAAAAAGAATTTCATCAGGTGGAATACGAAATTAGGACAAAACAAGAGAGAATTGCAGGAATCGAAAAATCTCATAAGATTATAAATGAAAATGTCGCACGTCTAGATGTTCAAAAACATGCTCTATCGAAAGAGCTTGTAGGAGAAAAGGCCAGCGAGTTAAAGAGAACTTTGAGGGGTCTCTTAGATGACAGAGAGACCACTGAGAAAAATCTCAAAGAAGCTCGGAATGAATTTGATGCTCTTGATCATCAGATCAGAAATTTAGACTCGAGGCGTTTAGAGATGGATCATAAAAAGACTCCTTTACAAGAGAGTATTTCTAATTTTCGATTGCAGGAGCAAGAAGCTTCGCTTTCCGAAAAAAGTTTTTCAGAGCAAATAATCGAACTCGGACTGTCCGATTTGGATCTATCATCCCAATTTAAAAATGAACAAAACGAATCGTACTACCTGGATTTAATCGATAAGATTAAAATAAAAATAGATAAACTTGGAGGAGTAAACTTGGCTGCAGTTGAAGAGCTCCAAATTGCAAAAGACAGAAAAGATTATCTCGACAGTCAATCAGAAGATCTAAATCTGGCAGTTTCAACATTAGTTAATGCAATAAAAAAGATCGATCAGGAGACTAAACTGCAATTACAGGCGACTTTTGATAAAGTAAACAATAAGTTTGGAGAAATGTTTACAGCATTGTTTGGTGGAGGTGCAGCTAGTTTAAGGCTAACAGATGAACAAATACTAAGTGCGGGAATCCAAGTTATGGCTAGACCTCCGGGCAAAAAAAATGTGTCTATTCAATCCCTCTCAGGAGGAGAAAAAGCCCTAACAGCACTTTCGTTGGTTTTCGCTCTTTTCCAATTAAATCCTGCTCCATTTTGCCTCCTTGATGAGGTTGATGCACCTCTAGACGATAGTAATAATGCAAGGTTTTGTGAAGTTTTAGAAAGTATGTCTAAATTTACCCAATTTATTTTTGTTACTCACAAGAAAATAACTATGGAACTCGCAAATGAATTGGTTGGGGTTACAATGCACGAGCTTGGCGTCTCGAAAATAGTATCTGTTGATTTGAGTGAGGCCATTAGTATGAATGAGAAAGCAGCATAATTATTTAAAACAGAAAGTTAATTTATCAGATGTCTGAATTGCAGTTAGCGCTAATTATATTCGGGATTGTTCTCGTTATTGCAGTTTTGGTCTTCAATTGGATTCAAGAAAATAAATATAAAAATAAAAAAACCTTGGAATCCAATATCACCGATGATCCCTTGTTTAAAGATCATAGGCGAGAAACCGACTCTTCTGTCGACGATAAAGAGATGGAATTATCTTCTGCTTCATTTGAGGCAGCTGATGAAAAACAAAGTTTGGGGGAAGAGCGAGTTGCAGAAACTGCAGAAACGATTCCAACTCTGTCTTTTGTCGAATCTGATGACCTTTATCATAAAACTGAATTCCTCGTTGAATTGTCAATTACAGAAAGTTATGATTTCAATGAAATATCAGATTTTACTGCTCAAATATTGACTGAAAATCCGGGAATAAGTCTATATCTCTTTGATGAAATAAATGATCAATGGATTGAAGCTAAAAACATTAATAATAGTCCAGGAAAGTACAGAATCGGTTTGCCACTTATCAATAAAAGCGGACGTCTCGAATATGAACCTTTGGTTGAATATGTTAGGAAAATGGAATTAGTAACTGCCAAAATAGCGGTTTCTGGAATAATGAGTCCCATCGAAAAATCTCTTCACGAGGCTGTTGATTTGCAGGAATTTGTTGGCGAAGTTGGTTCCATTGTTGGAATCAATATTATAGCTAACTCCGGACATTTATTTAGCGGAGTAAGAATTAAAGCTTTGGCGGATTCCTACGGACTCGAGATGCGTTCGCAAGGAGGGTTTGTTTATTTGAGTGCTGGAAAGCGAGTGATGTTTTCTATGGATAGTTACGGAGGAGAGCCGATAACTTCCGAAAATATTCGCACATTAATGATACCGGGAATTACCTTCCTAATTGATGTGCCCGTAGTTGAAAATGGATTGGAAGTTCTTGACAAGGTTAAACGTATAGTTATAGATTTTTCAGAACATTTGAACGGGGATATAGTGGACGATAATCGCAGAATAATAGACGACGATGCCTTTAAAAAGATTCGTAGCAATATTTCTGTTATTTATGAAAAAATGCAACTTCGTGGTATCCCTGCTGGTTCCCAAGCAGCCAGGCGGATTTTCTATTAAATGACGATCCCCGTTAGTGTCAAGAAGAAATATAAAAAACTATCAGCCATAGTTCGAGATGCTAACCAAAAATACTTTATTGAGAATCAGCCTGAATTATCGGACTCAGAATATGACAATATATTCCATCAAATTCAAAGACTCGAGAAAAAATATCCGGAATTAAATGACGATAGTTCTCTTACCAACATTATTGGGAGTAAAGCAGCTAATAATTTTAATAAAATCGAGCACAGAACTCCATTGTTGTCGTTAAACAACGCGCACACAGAGGGTGATGTGATGGCGTTTCACGCCCGAGTTTTGAAACTTCTAGACTTTCCTAACGACTCCAAAGTTAGATACTGTGCGGAATATAAGTTTGATGGACTTGCGGTAAGTCTTGTATATCAAAATGGCAAGTTATCCCAGGGAGCGACTCGAGGTGATGGTTATATTGGGGAGGATATAATAAGAAATTTAAATGAAATAGAGTCTATTCCAAAAAAAATAAAACACGATGATTTGCCAAAGTGGTTAGAAATTAGGGGAGAAGTTTTTATGCATAAGGAAGATTTTCTTTCCCTGAATAAGTATCAAGAACAGCGTGGACTAAAACCCTTTGCCAACCCGCGCAACGCAGCTGCAGGGTCCTTGAGACAGTTAGACCCAAATGTTACCGCTAATCGTAAGCTAGCCTTTTACGCTTATTCCCTCTTAACTTTCGAACCCTCCCCCCGATTTTGTCATCATAGCGAGCAATTAAAATTTATGAAAGAAATCGGTTTTCCTGTGAGTCCTAACGGTAGGGTTGTTGATGAAATTTCTTGTTTGTTTGAATTTTATAATCGGGCCTCTTCCGAGCGTGAAAAGATGCAATATGAGATCGACGGAGTTGTTTATAAAGTTGATAAACTTGAATACCAAGAAAAAATTGGTGTCATTGGAAGAGCGCCCCGATATGCTATCGCGCACAAGTTTCCACCTGTGTGGAAAACTACGAGGGTAAAAAGTATCGAAATACAGGTGGGAAGGACAGGTGCTCTAACCCCGGTTGCCATTCTTGACCCGATAAAAATAGGAGGTGTTACCGTCTCAAAAGCGACTTTGCACAATAAAGTTGAGTTAGAAAGAAAAGACGTTCGTGTTGGTGATTTTGTGGAAATTAGACGGGCTGGTGATGTAATACCGGAAATTGTTAAAGTGTTGCTAAAAAAAAGGCAGAATAATGTAAATAAATATGAATTTCCGGAAAAATGTCCTGTTTGCTCTTCAAAAGTGGAGGGGGAAGAGGGCGAAAGTATCATGAGGTGTATTGGAGCAATAAGCTGTAGTGCACAACAGAGTGGAATGTTTAGACACTTTGTGTCTAGGAAAGCAATGAATATTGAGGGAGTCGGTGATCGTTTGATTGATCAGCTAATAAAAGAAAAATTAATTGTAAGGTTTGATGATTTATTTTCATTAAGTGAGGAGAAATTACAAAAACTCGAGAGGATAGGGAGCAAATCAGCGAAAAATATTGTCCATGCGATTGAGCGTAGCAAACGAACTACTTTTCCCAAGTTTATTTTTTCACTTGGAATCAGGAACGTTGGAGAGGGAACTGCAAAGTTGTTGACACAACATTTTGGATCGTTGGAAAATCTAATAGGCGCGTCGTATCACGAATATGAAAAAATACATGATATTGGTCCAACAGTGGCAAAAAATTTATTTGGTTTTTTTTCTAATCCTATCAACATAAATATAATCAACACTCTTATCAAAAAGGGAGTAACGTGGTCAAAAAATGAAACCGTTAAGACAACACTGTATCAAAAAAAGGTTGTATTTACTGGTGGTTTGCAAAATATGAGTCGTAATGCAGCAAAAAATGTTTGGGAAAACAAAGGGGGTGTGGTTCTTAACTCCGTATCCTCGAAGGTAGACTATCTCGTATTGGGCAAAAATGCTGGTAATAAATTATTATTAGCTAAAAAACTCGGAGTTAATATACTTAGTGAGAAAGAATTTTCTGAACTTATAAATAACGCTTAAAGAAATGAAGGAGTAATAACAATGAGAGAAATCAAAAAAGCGATTTTTCCTGTTGCGGGATTCGGGTCACGTTTTTTGCCAGCAACCAAGTCAATTCCCAAAGAAATGTTACCGATAGTTGATAAACCATTAATTCAATATGCGGTAGAGGAAGCTGTTGAAGCTGGCATCACAGAAATAATTTTTATTACCGGAAGGAACAAAAGGGCCATCGAGGATCATTTTGATAAGGCATTTGAACTTGAAACAGACCTTGAAAGAAGAGGGAAAGATGATTTACTAAACCGTATTCAAAAATCATTTCCCCAGAATGTGAGTTACATCTATATTCGTCAAATCGAAACATTGGGACTCGGTCATGCTATTCTTTGTGCTAAACCGGTTATTGGCGACAATCCATTTGCAGTGATTTTGGCCGATGATTTGATTGATAGTAACCCCGGAGCGATATCTCAAATGGTGGTTAACTATAATCAATTCGGCGTGTCAATGGTTGCCGTTCAGGACGTCCCTAGGGAAGACACGGGATCATACGGAATTGTTGAAATTGAAAATACTGATCAGGGTCAATCCAAAATTACGAATATAGTTGAAAAACCAGATCCAACTAATGCTCCATCAACACTTGGAGTAGTTGGTCGTTATCTTTTAGATCCAACTATTTTTGATTATCTAGAAAACCTAGGATTTGGTGCAGGAGGTGAAATCCAACTTACTGATGCTATAGCTAATCTGCTAAAGAGAAAACAGGTAAATGCATTTCAATTTGAAGGAAAGCGTTATGATTGCGGATCAAAAATAGGGTTTTTAGAGGCGAGCGTGGCTTATGGGCTCAAAAGAAAAGATTTATCTGAAGAGTTTTTGTCTTATTTGCAATCAACGATTGCGAAAATTCGTTAGGTTTATTCATGAATGATATACAAACCGCCAACAAGTTACTTGCGCATTCAGAAATGTTTCTGCCAGATCATCACGTGCAGGATATAGTTTCTCGGTTAGCTCAAGAGTTAAATAAAGATATGCAGTTTGAATTTCCTATAGTAATTCCAGTAATGACAGGTGGACTGGTTTTTTGTGGGCAACTATTGCCGCTGCTGGATTTTCCCCTAGAATTAGATTACATGCACGTTACAAGATATCGTGGGGAGATACAAGGCTCAGAGATTGAATGGAAGCTAAAGCCGCAGCTTGAATTAAATAATAGAAATATTTTGATTGTCGACGATATTTTAGATGAGGGTAAAACAGCTTTTGCAATAACGGAGTGGCTTAAAGAATCTGGTGCAAACAAAATTACTCTTTGCGTATTATTCAATAAAAAGATAGGAAAACCAAAACCTATAATGGCAAAATACGTTGGATTAGATATTGAAGATAAATACGTTTTTGGGTTTGGTATGGATGTAAAAAATTTTTGGAGAAATCTATCTTCTATTCGTGCATATAAAGGAGATTAGATATGCTAGCTCTTATCGGTGGAAGTGGTTTGTCTAGGTTAGATGGTTTTGATCCTGTCACACAAAATAAAATTAATACCGTTTTTGGAGAAACGAGTGCTTGCCTTAGTATAGGAAAATTTGCTAACAAGGATATTGTTTTTTTACCTCGCCATGGAAATCCTCATGTGGTACCACCTCATAAAATTAACTATCGGGCAAATATCTGGGCATTAAAAGATTTGGGTGTTCAAAGGATAATCGCTGTAACGGCAGTGGGAGGGATTACCTCTTTTTCATCGCCCGGGACCATTATCATTCCTCACCAAATAATTGATTATACCTACGGAAGGGAAAATACCTTTTTTGATGGTACAGTTAATTCTCTCGAACACATTGATTTTACCCAACCCTATAACTTCGACTTACGCACTAGACTTATTGAAGCTGCCCATAAAGAAAAAATTAAAATTATTGATGGAGGAGTTTATGCAGCTACTCAGGGGCCGAGACTTGAGACTTCAGCGGAAATCCTTAGGTTAGAGAATGACGGTGCAGATATAGTTGGCATGACGGGAATGCCAGAGGCATCTTTGGCGAAAGAAGCAGGGTTGGCTTATGCCAAGATTTCCATCGTTGCGAATTGGGCGGCTGGAAAGGCCGATAGTGAACAGAAAATTACTGTAAGCGATATCAATTCAGTGATCCAAGGATCAATTGCTAAAATTAAAAAAATAATAAGTTCTTATCTTAATGAGGAGAATAATGGCTGAAAAAAAAGTTTTAAGAATGGGTCATCCCATCCTTCGGAAAACAGCACAGAATGTTGAGGAGTTTGGAACTGCAGCACTCTCGCAGTTGTTAATAGACATGGAAGATACCATGAAAGTTGAAGGTGGCGTAGGAATAGCAGCACCACAAATTGGGGTGTCGTTGAGAGTTGTTGTTTTCGGATTTAAAAATAATGCTAGATACCCTGAGGCCTCTCCCGTTCCTTTTACTGTTTTAATAAATCCTAAGATAGAATTTATTGGTGATGAAATTGAAGATGAGTGGGAAGGGTGTTTATCAGTGCCAGGAATGCGGGGCTTAGTTCCGAGGCATAGACGACTTAAATATTCGGGCTATTCCGAGAAAGGTGTGTTTTTTGAGAAATATGCTGAAGATTTTCATGCAAGAGTAGTACAACATGAGTGTGATCATTTGGACGGTATTTTGTATCCAATGCGAATTAAGAATCTTCTATCATTTGGTTATGCCGAGGAATTAGAGGCGTGATCGTAACGAAAAAGTTTTTTTTAATTATAAGAGGTCTAATATTTCCGATTCTAATTGAGCAATATTTTTGAGGTCGCCAAAGACATCGCCTTTTACGAGAAAACTATCTTCGGCCCTATGTCCTAATGTGTTGATCTTTGCTGTTTGTATGGTTACGTTTTTGGTGGCTAGCACTGTTGCGATTTTATAAAGAAGGCCAGGTTTGTCACTGCTTATAATATCCAGATAGTGATGACTTCCGTTTTCATCTGGCCTAAACTCAACTTTAGGTATTATAGGTAAGTATTTTTGTTGTGATGAAATCCGAGATCTCCCGGTCAGAGGATAATCTTTATTTTTCAAAATAGAATCCCGAAGAGCAATCTCAATATCTTCTATTTTAGAATTTGGTATTTCCTCTAGCTGCAATAACTTAAAGCTATCTAAAGCGTAGCCACTATTCGATGTGTATACTTTAGCGCCCACAATTTCAAGGTTAATGTGGTAAAAAAAACCACATATTTTAGAGAACAATTCCTTTTTATCATGGGCATAAATAAATACGTCAATTCCATCTGTATCTTGGTCAACCTTAACTTTGATTAAAGGAATTGCATCTTCATTACAATTGAGTAGATTTTTTGTGTGCCAAATGATCTCAGATTGATCAAATCTTGAAAAATATGTAAAGTCTAATTTGTCCCATATCATTTTATAAGATATGTAGTTTACTCCATGACCAGCTAAGTGATTAATTATATTTTTTTTCTTATCTGTCATTACTATTTGGCTAGACTGGCGTTTATCTTTTTTTGCGAATTGACCTCGAGTTAAATGAAAAAGGTTTTCAAGTAATTTTGCTTTCCAACTATTCCAAACTTTATCACTGGTTCCTCTTATATCTGCAACTGTTAAAAGGTATAAAGCAGTCAATCTGTATTCGTTTTTAACTTTTTCTATAAATATTTGCAAAATTATCTCGTTTTCAAAGTCCTCTTTTTGGGAAAACGATGACATCAATAAATGATTTTTAACAAGCCAAACGACGAGACTGGTATCCTCAGCCTCTAAATTGTGTGCTATGCAAAATCTTTTTGCATCAATTGTTCCAAGCTCTGAGTGATCTCCGCCTCGTCCTTTGGCAATGTCGTGAAAAAGAGCAGATAGATATAGTAGTTCGGGCTTAGCAAAAGACGACATGAGTTCGCTACACAGCGGAAATTCATGGGCCATTTGAGGTATTGCGAATCTTCTCAAGTTTCTAATGACTATCAGAATATGCTCATCTACAGTGTAAACATGAAATAAATCATGTTGCATTTGACCAACCACTTTGCCAAATGAAGGAATATAAAGACCTAGAATTCCATGTTCATTCATTCTTCTTAGTGTATGAGTGACAATCCTTTCATCTCGAATTATATCTATAAAAACTTTTCGAAATTCTATCTTTTGGCGAGAGAAACTTATTTTAATCGAACTTGCATGCCAAATTGCGCGCATAGTTTCTACTGATAATTCATTAACACGGTGGTGATTTTTTTGCCAAGTTCTAAAGATTTCGAGCAATAACTCTGGTTTTTTTCTGAATAGGTCAGGAGATTTTATTTCTAATAAGTCATCCGTAATTTGAAAATTAGAGTCAATAGAATGTTTTATTGCTGTCTTAGATGACAAAACTCTTTCTGTTAAATTTTGAATTATTATTTTGTTCAGCAGTTGCACAGACCTTACAGCCCTGTAGAATCTTTTCATCAATTTTTCACTAGCTCTTTTGGCTGGATCATCTTTTAGGCCAAATTTTTCTGCAATAAACGTTTGATAGTCGAAGGTAAGTCTGTCAGTTCTTCGGCCGGCATGATAGTGAAGGTTTATTCTGATACGATCTAAAAATCGCTGATGGCGAGAAATTTGTACAAATTCCTTTTTTGTGATTATGCCTTGTGAAAATAATTCGGACCACGTTGCACCAAAACTGCAGCATTTTGCGATCCATATTATGGTTTGTAGATCCCTTAATCCTCCAGGACAATCTTTAACATTCGGTTCAAGCGAGAATGCCGTGTCTTTAGCTCGATTATGCCGATACTTTTGCTCTCGTCGTTTTTCAGAAATGAAGTGATGTATATCTATGTTTTTAAGAAGAGTGCTATGGAAGTTATCGTACAAAATTTGTGATCCTGACAAAGGCCGCGATTCGAGAACAGTCGTAAGAACTGTGATATCTGCATTTCCTTCTTCTAAGCATTCAGCGACAGTGCGAACACTGTGTCCGACCTCAAGTCCAACATCCCAAAGAGCTCGGATGAAATGCTCTATTGAGCTAACTTGTTTATCTTCGGGTGCCTCAGGAGAGAGAATCAATATATCGATATCAGAGAAAGGGTGAAGCGTGCCACGCCCATATCCTCCAACAGCAATGAGGGAATAAAGTTGACTTGGAAGGATTGCGTTCCAAATTTGTATTAGTACTTTGTCGGTATAATCGCTCAATTCACGCATATTGAGCATC
>PAHB01000059.1 GCA_002704665.1 Pseudomonadota bacterium | reverse complement strand
TTTTTCATATTTAGTAAATTGACAAGACTCAGAAAAATCCCATTGAAAGTTCCATCCGGCGTTTTGATTTGCTTGATGAACATAGGGTTGGATTTCTTTATATATCCATCTATCATTCATCCAAACAATATTAGAATCTCTTTTCTTTTTTAAATCTTTAACTTGATTTTTATTTAATTTTTTATTACCACCAAAACCACCAGTGACAGCCATTTGATCTTGTATAGATTTTCCATATTTAACTATATCATCACATATTCTATGTGGAATTGCTGATTGAAAAAACCAATAATGATTTGAAAGATTCATAAAACTATATTAATACAATATAACTTTACCTATGAAATTGTCAACGTTCCAGATACTGTAAATGTAGCTAATTTATCTCCACCAGGGTGAGTTGATGTTGAGTTTGTACCAGGTGTAACTGCAAAAGTAGCTACACTAGGTGCTCTTACAACTACGATACCCGATCCACCTGCTCTTGCAAGCCCAGCACAAGTTGGAACATGACTACAATCTGCTCCACCACCACCTCCACCACCTGTATTAGCCGTACCTGCAACTGAATTTTGAGATGTACTACCACCTTGTCCACCACCACCAGCTCCACCAGCTCCACCAGCTGGTCCATGATAACCTGGTCCTCTACTACCACCACCGCCACCACCACCAGCATATGTTGTATCGGGTCCTAAAATTGTGTTAGGTGATCCAGCACCTCCAGCTCCACCACCAGAAGTTGTTGCTCCTGCTCCAACAGCAGTTGCTCCACCCCCACCACCACCTGCTCCTGCACATGGCATAGGGTTTCCTGGTAAAGCTGTTCCACCATTACTTCCTTGAGGAGGATCTGTTGGAGGAGTATTACCTGATCCTCCAGCAGTTGTTTCTCTAATTGATCCACCACCACCTGATCCACCATCACTGTCAGAACATGCTGGAGTGTTAAAATCATTAGCTGCTCCACCACCTGTTGATGTTATTGTTGAAAATGTTGAGTCATTTCCTTTACTACCAGTTGATCCACCTGCACCAACTGTAATTGTATAAGGACCTGACGCTATTTCTACAGCAGTACCTTGTAATGGAGAAGGTCCAAAACCAGAAGATCTATAACCTCCAGCTCCACCTCCACCACCTCTATTACTATTAGAACCACCTCCACCAGCTACTACTAAATAATTTGCGTTTAATATAAATCTTGGCCATGTTCCACATTTCTGTGCTTGAAATTGAGATTGCATTGACCACACACCGCTTGCTTTGTTTATTTCTTTTACGACTACTATTCCTGATCCACCAGCTCCACTAGATATAGCAGGAGAAGGTGTTCCTGGTCCATAACCACCACCTCCACCACCACCACTGTTAGCACATCCTGATCCTCCATTTCCAGCACCACCACCACCTGCGCCTCCTGTTCCATGATTAGTGTTGCAACCACCTGTTCCGCCACCACCACCAGCGTAAGTTGTTGCACATCCTGTAATACTATTTGGTGCACCTGCACCTCCATTTCCACCTCCAGTGCTTGGATTAGGTGCTCCAGCTGCTCCTGCAGCAGTTGCTCCACCTCCACCACCACCTGGTGCTGTTCCTGCTCCTACTCCTCCTGGATTACCTTGAGGGGGACTAACTGGGGGAGTGTTTCCTGCTCCTGCACATCCACCACCTGGCACTCCACCTGCTGCTCCACCTCCAGAACCTCCGGCTCTACCATCACCACAAGCTGTCCCAGCACTAGCTCCACCGCCACCACCAGCAGAAGTTATTGTTGTACATCCTATTACTAAAATTGAATTCGATCCATCATTACCATCATTATTACTTGATCCTGCAGTTGCTCCACCAGCCCCAATAGTTGCTGGATAAGGTGTATTACCACAAACTGCTAAAGTTGTTGCTTGTAATGGTGTTGGTCCACATGCTCCGGCTCTATATCCTCCAGCACCACCACCAGATCCTGCATTATAACCATTAGGTCCTGTTCCACCAGAACCTCCTCCACCAACTACCATGTAGTCAATAAATCTAGTTCCAGGTTGTGTTGTGATTGCGCCTGTGGATGTTTTGGATGTAGTTTTCCCTTTACCAAAAGATGTTTTGTTAGAAGCCCCAATAACACCACCATTTGCTGAGCCAGATTTATTTCTTGGCATTGTGTCCTCCTATTCGGACACCCAAGCTGTACCATTCCAGTCGTATTTGGTAGGTGTATCCGATGTGTCGTCTGATTTAATTGCTTCCCAACCCTTAGTGTTGTCAGCATTGTATTTTGTTTCGTTCCAATTAATATAATATACAACTTCACCTTCTTCAGTAATTGTTGGATGAGTTATAGGCGCTTGCCAATCATCACTTGAATCTAATGACCATGAAGCATAAGGCTGTACTGTTAAAAATTTATCTTTTGAATAATCATAAACCATACCTATACCACAATATTGTTTTCTAAAATTATTATTATAAGAAGTTTGTTTCCAAGTTCCACCTTTAAAAAAGTTAATACACCATGTTTCTCCGTCTACATGCATATCATTATCTCCTAATGCTCCGTCTGCTGTAGATACATCATTACCAACTACAACTACTCTTTCAACCACCCAATGTTGATCTGTAGTAAAACCTGTTGGATCTTGTTTTTGTTTTAGTTCTGCGAAATGTGCCATAATATTCTCCTTTTACTTTTATATTTTATTTTTAAGTTACAGTCAACGTCCCCGTAACTGTAAATACCGCAATCTTATCTCCTCCAGGATGTGATCCTGTTAAATTTGTACCTGGTGATACAGCTAAACTTACCCCACTAGGTGCTCTAATTATTACAACTCCTGAACCACCTGTTCCACCTGTTCCTCCATTACCAGCTCCACCACCTCCGCCACCTGTATTGGCTGGTCCTGCACAACCTGGATTACCAGCACCAGGAGACCCTGCTCCACCACCCGATCCACCACTTGATCCACCAATTCTTGATGGTCCTGGTCCAGCTCCACCACCTCCACCACCAGCAAACGCTGTTACAGCAAAAGGTGTACCGCAAGAATTTATTGTGTTAGGTGCTCCAGCTCCACCTGGTCCAGCTGGGTTTGCACTACCACAAACATTTGAACCTGATCCTGTTGCTCCACCACCACCTGCACCAGCTTGGCCTCCTGAACCTGGAGGTCCTGATTGACCACCTGGATTTCCTTGTGGAGGACTAACTGGTGGAGTATTACCAGCACCACCTGGTTTAGTAGGTACACTTGGATTTTCCCATCCACCTGCACCACCACCAGAACCTCCGGCAACACCTGATGTACAATTAGGTGCTCCACCACCACCGCCTGCTGAGGTGATCATTGTTGTGCCTTCACTACCACATCCATTAAAAATTGAATTTGTTCCACTTGCTCCTATACTTGGAGATGGAGATCCTGCTCCACCACCTCCTACTACTACTGGATAACTTGAACCAACATTTACACCACAAAAACTTAAAGCTGAACCTTGTAAAGGAGAAGGTCCATAACCAGAAGCTCTATATCCACCAGCTCCTCCACCACCGCCTCTTATAGCTCCACCTGCAGCTCCACCGGCTACAACTAAATAATTTAAACTGTAAGATTGTACATTAAAATCTTGCCAACACCCTGATTTTCTTAAATCATAAACAGTGTTTATATCCCAAACACCTGAGGCTGCTCTACCTAATGCAGCTTCTTTTACTAATACAACTCCTGAACCACCTGCTCCACCTACACTACAGGATTGAAATTCTGTGCCTCCTCCACCACCACCTGAGTTAGTTGTTCCTGCTGTACCTGCCGGTATTCCTGCTGCACCTGCTCCACCACCACCTGGTCCACCTGCTCCTCCTGGTGTTGATCCTGGACTTGGTCTACCTGAACCACCTCCACCACCACCATATAATCCTGATGCTGCATAACCAAAAGGTTGAGGGTTTGATCCAAAAGTTGGTTGAACATCTAATCCTGGTCCACCTGCTGCTCCTGTTGCTCCGCATGCTCCTGGAGCGTTTGATCCTGCTCCACCTGCTCCACCTCCACCACCACCTGCGTGTGAACCACCTGCTGGTCCTGCTGTTCCCCCATCATTTCCTTGAGAAGGACTAACTGGAGGAGAGTTACCTGTTCCACCACTTATTGTTCCTGGTCTACTTGCACAACCACCACCTGCTCCACCTCCAGATCCACCTGGAAAACCTGCATAAGTTGATAAGGGACCTGGTCCACCTCCAGATGGGTTACCACCATTTCTTGTACCACCACCGCCACCACCAGTTGATGTAATTGGGTTCGCTGGATTTCCGAAAACTGTATTGACACCTGCTCCACCTACAGCAGTAGGACCACTACCACCTGTACCACCTGCTCCTATTGTTACTGGAATGTTTGAACCTGGTAAAGCTTGACATGTTAATAATCTTGTACCACCAGCTCCACCACCACCGGCTCCTTGTCTTCCACCACCAGCTCCACCAGCTACAACTAAAACAGTTGCAGGTGTTGCTGCTCGAGGGGAAAAACATCCGGATGCTGTAACCTTAGTAGTTAGTGCTGGTCTAGGTGCACTTACTGTGTTTGTAGGTCCAATTACTCCGCCATTGCCAGCCATAATTTAAACCTCCTAGTCGTCTAATACATCATATGAAACAAAAAGAGTTAAATCAGAGTTTGCACTAGCTCCACCTTTTAATGTGTCACCTTCTTCAAGGTATATTGGTGTGTCTGATAAAACTAAAACTGCATCAGCTGGTACAGAAACTGTACTAGCTATTTTGAAAGTTGCTCCTGAGATTGATGCACCTGTAGCTGCTGATGTTCTTGTTGCTTTTGTTACTTGCACAGTTACATCTGCTGCTGAGGTTCCATCTATGTTTGCAACTGATATTCTATTTATTTTAACTAATTTACCTGTAGAAATTAACATAAGAGAAGTAGTAAGAGTTGTATCTAATTCAAACCCTTGCGACTCTCCGTTAATTGTTGCTACGTTTACTATATTTGGTGCTGCCATAATTATCTCCTTTTATCCAAAAATCATCGCCATTGCAATAGCTTTACCTGTAGAAATTCCTGCATCAGCGAAAGATAAATTACCTGAAGAATCTGACACTAATGCTTGTCCTGAAGAGGTTGCATCGGCTGTTGGTAAGTTTAATGTAAAGCTAGATCCTACGGTAGCTGCTGCTCTTAAACCAATATATTGGCCTCCAGTAGCGTCCTCAAATCTAAGCTCATTTCTGTTTACTAAATTTATTTGTGAAAATTCTGCAAATACATCTACGATATTTGGATTAGTTCCATCATCAGCTTTTGCGTAAACAAATTTTGTTCCTTTATCTGTAGATGAAAAAGTTACACTGCTTCCTGATCCACTTGTGTATTGGAATTCTACAGAGAACGCACCACTTGTACTATTTTTAATTATGTAAAAATTTTCTACATCTAAAGCAATTGAAACAGTAATATTACCTGTTATGGTTCCTGTTAATTCTATTATTCTATGAGCGATGGTTGCACCTGTTGAACCATCAGATACAGCTATTGCTGTATCACCAGTTCCGTTGACTGCTTGTGCTTTAAAGCCACCTAAAATTTGACTTAGTATATTTAAATTTGTATTTGTTTTATCACCCCACAAACCAGCTTGTTCGCCGGTTACCATTAATTCAACACCTAAAGGCGTATAACTTGAAGGCATAATTTATCTCCTGTTTAAGCTGCCCGAGTCCATGTTACGTTAGAACCCGTATTTAAGTCACTATAAGTTACAGATGAACCTGTGTCAAGCGGTGCCCAAGCAGTAACAAATGGGAATCCTACGCCTGAATCTATCTGAACTCCAGTAGGCTTAATAACAGCTGTTTGTTTAGTTGCAATAGTACCAATACTTGATGTAATTTGTTGACCTGTAACATTAGCATCTATTGAAGGCGTAACAATTGTAGTTCCTAAACCTGTGGATATTTGGAATCCAGTAGGTCTTATTGTTATATCAGTAAATGCTCTAAATGTGCTTCCAAATCCTGAATTTATTTGTTGACCAGATACCTGTATTACTCTTGAACCTACAATAGCTGCTGTTCCAATAGCCGAAGTGATTGATTGACCTGTAACACTAAATGTTTCAAAATTTGTAACAGTTGGACTTCCCACTGCAGAATTGATTTGAGGTGCGTGTACATGAACAAAAGTAGCATCAGCTTCAACATCCACTATTCCAACACTAGATGTTATAGTTTGAGTAGTAGGTCTAACTACTATATCTGCTCTCGCTACAACAGAACCAATTGCAGATGTAATTTGTTGTCCTGTAACAGCGGTAGTAAATTTACCGCCCCAAACTAAATTACCCCAAGTTCTTCTGCCCCATCCAGCGTTTATTTCTGCTGTAACATTTACTGTTCCTATTGAAGAAGCAATTTGTTGACCTGTTAAAGGAACTTGAACTGGTAAACCATTTTCACCCCAAGCTTCATTTCCCCATTGGGCTCTGCCCCAACCAGTAGCATTGAATGCAGACAGAGTGCCTATTCCAGAATTTATAGCTTGACCAGTAACTGAAGCTGATACAACATCAGATGCCCAAGAGTTGGCTCCCCATTTATTATTACCCCAGGTCGAAGCCATTTATTAACCTCCTTATGCTAATCTTATAATAGCTAAAGTGTCAGTAAAATTTGGAAATTGAATTGTAAAAGTCCCTGATGTTGATGTTTTATTAGAAACAAAATCTAAAACAGCTACAGATTTGTTTGCTTGAGATGTATTATAAATTAATGCACCCATTGCAGTTATTGTTGCTGTTAAATAAGATAAATCTGCAAAATCTACTATTGCAGTTGTTCCGGATAATTTGTGTGTTTGTCCTGTTAGTACTTTACCTCCTGAAGAATAGTCACCAGTTGAATCTGTAACTTGTCCTGCAGTTGTAAAAGATGCTAATGATGGACCAATAACTGAACTATCAGTGTAAAGTGCTAATTTAAATTTATCACCACCTGATGCTGCAAAGTCATGTGTCCCGTTCAAAAGTTGGTTTTTAAATGAACTTGTAATTGCGCTTGTTGTAATTGCCATAATTTTTCTCCTGTTTTTACGGTGACGGCGAATCTATTTTGATTCTTATCGCACCATTGAAATAATCATCTCTTCTTCTTCTGCCAATCTGCTCTATTGCATACTTAGCTATAGCATTATTATACTGTTTTTCATAATATTGCAACATGTCCATTGGACCTTTCAAATAGCCAAAAGCTTCGATTAAACACGCATACAACAATCCATTAGGGAAGTTTTTACTTACATATGTCTGTGTGTTAGTAGAAGATAAACCATCTGGTTTAGCTACATAACTAGCTTGAATGCTAAAAGTAGCATTAGGTATTGGAGCAAATACTAATGTGTCATTATCCAAATTTGAATAATATTTAGGTACACCAGTTGCACTTGTGTTGTTGTACTCATCTATAAATGTTGTATCCCTTTTTTCTAAATAAATTTTAGAAGATCCACTTGTTATTTGTATAGCTCTAATTACCAAAGCACCGTCAGGAAAATTTAAAAATTTTTGATCTAATACCATATTTGCCACAGCGTACTTTCTATCTGCATCTGTATTTACATCTCTTAAAATTCTTTCCTCAGCGTCTAAAATAAAACCATTAATGATAGCATCTGTAAAAACTGTACTATCCACTTCTGTATAATTTCTTATTTTAGTTACTAAATCTGAATAAGTTATTCCTGCCATTATGTTTGTACCTCTACTTTTCCTACTCTAGCTAGTATATCCAATCTTTTGCCTGCTGGCAAAGGTAACATACCATTTGAGCTATAAGTTGGTATACCAAGAGTTCCTTGAAAAGAACCCACATTGACTGTCATGTTACCTATATTATGTTGGACTCTAGTATTTCTCAAAGCTTGAGGATCTGCCCCATATACTTTAGGATCTAGTTGTGGAGATTTAGGCTCAAATTCAGAATAATGAACTAATGAGCCGTTCCATTCCATGACCATTTCAAGATATGGAAATGCTTGACCTGATCTGTCAGATATGGATAAAGCGTATTTACCTTTTGCAAATTTAGCCATTATGTAACCGTTGGGTAGTAAGTAGCTGGCGTAATAAACGTACTTGATCTTGACCCATCCTCATCTAATGCTCGTTTTATTTCATCTTCATAATATAATTTTAAGGCTTGCGTTCTTTCAGGCGTATATTTTTGAGATAAATAAAAAGCTAATCCTGAAACCATACATGGTATCCATCTGAAAGGAACATCAGCATTATTTGTGTAAGCACCTGCATCTTCAATTCTTTGTAAAGAATAATATTTTAAATGGGTATAGTTTTGTTTGTCAGGAGTAATGTACAAAGTAATAGTTGGAGTAGAAGTACCCACTGTAACTCTTTGTACAAAATATTGTGAAGGTGTACCTGTTGATCCTTTATTAGGTAAAGCAGAATAAGTAGATCTATCTATTTTAGTTAATGAAATATCTTGAGTAGATGATCCTGGATTTACAGTAGTTCCGCTATTGGATAAAAAAGCTTCAAGCACATCACTTACACCTGTAGCTGTGGTATATTGAGATTGAGATGCTACTAATTCAATAGCATTTAATTGAACTTTCCAGAGATGAACTCCTCTGTTACCCCATTCAGAAAACAATACGTTAAGAGATCTTCTAGCTTTTTTTAAATCATAACCAGAGTTAGTTTGAATTCCGCATCTCTCGTATGCCTCTTCAACTATTTCATCGATTGATAAATCGAAGCTTGATGTTCCACTGGTTGCCATTTATTCATACCTTACTTCTTAAGTTCTCTTACTATTCTTCTTTTTTCAGATCTTAGATTTTTTGCGCCTCTTTTAGTTCTTGCTTTTTCAGCATCAACTCTACCAAGTTCTTCAAGTCTATTCATTCTTCTAGTGTTAGTACGGCCACCTTTTTTCATGTAGCCCATTTTGTTTCTAACTCCTGTTGGAAGTTTAGCTAAACCTGGATTTTTACTTTTATCAACTGGTTTTAAACCACCTTTTTTCATACCAAGCATTTTTCTAATTTTATACTTTCGTCCTTCTGCAAATCTATCTTTTGCCATAGGATTTTTTAATTGCTTTAATTTTTCTGTTGGGTTTTTCGTAAGTTTTTCTGCTTTTTTTATATCTTTTTGAGATAATCTATCTTTATCTTTTAATTTTTTAGCTGCTCTTGCGACTCCACCTCTTTTCATAGCGCCTCTGTCTTGTAACATAGTTGGCATTCTTTTTGATCTTTCACCAACACCGTATCCTCTTGAATACATCATGTCACCGGTTCTACCACCCATGCCACCACCCATCATTTTATTTATTTTTTGATTAGGTCTTCTGCCAAATTTTCCATATGACTCATTTCTTCTAGCAGCCATTGATTGTTTTTTACCAGACTCTTTACCTCTTCTCATACCTAAAGATTCATCTTCTCTAGCTCTATAACCTTGTTTCATACCACCTTTTTTCATGCCAGTAGGTTTTTGACCCATTGCCATTCTTTTGTGCATATTTATTTTTGAATTGTCCATATTAAAATACTCCTTTAAAGTTTTTTCCTTTAACAGCTATGCCAGTGCCTCTTACACCACCGTTCATAGATCCGCCTCCAGCTCTATTGTAGACTCTTTTTTTGTACTCTTTCATAAAGGAGCTACCTTTACCTTTTAAACGAATTCCTTTTTTTAATGAGCCATATTTTTTCTTTAACTGACCCATTGTGCTTTTACCAGTGATTCCACCATTTGCTTTTTTTTCTAAAACTATCATTACTCCTTCTTCTGTTTTATCAATATCTTTTTGAGTAATTTTTCCACCTTTTTTCATACCAGGTAATTTTGGTTGTGTTCTAATAGGTTTATTTTTTTTTCGCTTACGCTCTTCACGTTCTTTTTTTAATTTTTCTATGATGACTTTTACACTATCACCAATTGGTTTCAATCCGTTAGCCATAATATCTCCTGTTATAAAGGGCCCTTTTGACGTTATAACTTATGTTATCTCGTCCTTCCTTTATACCTTTTCTTTCGTTTCTTGTCTACTCTCTTACGCATGGCTTTTGAAGGCCTACCTCCTCTAAGATTACCAGTTATTTGTTGAGGTATTTGAGCTCTACTTATTGGCATTATACTAACACATCCCTTGCTTTACCTATTATTGGTTTATATTTAGTTCTACCCTCTTGTTTAAAAGCATGCATATACTGTTTTCTAGGTTTATCAGTAGTATAGCTGCAGTGAACCCACCCAGAATTTTTTTCACCAGGAGTATAAAACTCGAGTATTAATTGATCATAATTTAATTGCCCATGTATCCAATCACTTAATTCAGCATTGTCAACTCCAGGACATTCAAAATCGCAAGCCTCTGCCCGAGCATGCTGTGAATTTGGGGAGCTGCCGATGGCAACGCACAAATCTACACTACGGAAACAGCTGGTAACTCGCACCCTTCCAAAATGATCACGCACTGGTTGAAGTATTTCTTGGCATAGAATTTTTAGTTTTTCAATTTGATCTGCATTAGGATTGTTATCAATACTCTTCCTTATAGCGGTGTCTGATTTAATTAACTCCTGAAGACTAAAATTACGAGTCAGATTCATTTTTTTTCTCCTCTATTTGGTAAAACATATTGTCTGTATCTTCTGTAATCCATCCCTTATCTTCAACAGACCAATAGGTGCTTTGGACTTTATAGTCAGGCCAATCGTTAGAAACAGTGTAATTAGCAACATGCCACAGAATGCGATTATTAGGCTGAGCTGCATAATTACCGTTATCAAGCTCCATAATATGATGGCACTTATGTTCATCAGGTATCTCGGAATGTTCAGTGTCAATTTCATTAACTTCTGGAGTAGCCCAATCAATTGTAAATAAATATTGTCCATGATAAAATTTTTTATTTTTGCCGAGATATTTACCTTTGGCACCACCTAAAAAATCAAACTCAGTGCAACTAGGATAATAACTAAAGCAATTCCACAGTTCCAACTCGTCGACTGACATATCTGGCACTTTGGTTCTGTCAAAGTCTTTTTGAAAAAACGCTGATATAGGC
>PAHB01000058.1 GCA_002704665.1 Pseudomonadota bacterium | reverse complement strand
TCTATTAAAACTAAGTTATATTTTTTTGAAATTTTTTTTAATACATCATATCTAGGCATATTGCCTAATAAATCTACAGCAATGATTGCTTTGGTTTTCTTGTTTATAGCCTTTTCAATTTTTTTTGAATCTATACAAAGTGTATTTTCATCTACATCAACGAATACTGGAGTCAAATTATTTTTGAAAAGACAGCCCACCGTCGTTGAAAAGGTTAGGGCGGGTGTAATAACCTCAGAATCTTTTGGAAACTCCAAGGCTTCGATGGCAAGGTAAAGTGCTGAAGAACCAGAGTTTACGTATAGACAATGGTCCTTATGAAATAATTTTCCAATTTGCTTTTCAAATTCCCGGGCGTATACACCCATCTGTGTCGACTCTTTAAGACACTTTACTACCGCGTCTATTTCTTCCTGTCCATAGACCGTTTTTGCATATGAGACCTTTTCAATCATTATAATATTTCCGATCTAATTTTTTATTCGACCCTACAACAATATGTATTTAAGTTGGTTTAGAAAAACTCCAGAATTTGAAAAAACCCTTTATTTTTTATGAACTTCGCTTTTAACTGCTTTAGTCAACGCCTCTACAACTTCATTAGAAAGATTAAAGTCTTGTTGCAATTTTTCCAAACTGCCTTTTTCGTCCGATGAAATGATTCCGTCGCTGAGAGCACCCCTGAGTTCTGATTCAAACAATGTTTTTCTTCTTTCCATCTGGTTTGCGAACGCCGCGGCCACGATACCAGTGAGCATGGCTACAGTACATACTCCAACAAAAGCCGTGATTGTTCCAATTATTTGGCCAAGCGGGGTAATGGGATAGACGTCACCATATCCAACGGTTGTTAGGCTTATAATAGCCCACCACATTGCCGCTGGTATTGATGAAAATTTGTCTGGTTGGGCATCATGTTCTGCATAGTACATAAGTGAGGAAGTTACTACTATCGCGATAGCCAATATGTACAGCGCTGCTATGAAAGACTGGCGTTCATCTCGAACAGCACTGTACAAATCCTCGAGGGCGGAATTATAGTGGGAGAGTTTAAAAATTCTTAACATCCTTACTACCCTGATGGCTCGTAAATCTGCGCCCGGAAAAAAAACTTGTAAATAGTAGGGCAGGGTTGCTAACAGATCAACCAGCCCAAAAAAGCTAAAAATGTATTCTCGGCGCCCTCTCCAAGGTCCCCCTTCCGATTTCGGGTACCTTGATCCGCTAGACCATACCCGTAAAATATACTCGAACGTAAAAACAATAATGCAATAAAATTCAAAGTTGCTAAATAACCACCCGTATTTTTGATGGTATTCTGGCACTGACTCCAGAATTACAGCGGTGATGCTTGCGATAATGAGAGAGGCTATGAATATGGAGCAAATTTTACTCGCTCTGTCATCTTTGGCTGGAGGGTCCAATATTTGAAGGACTCGGTTTTTTGCAGCCTCTATCCGATGTATAAATCCAAGATGATTTTTGGTTGTGTGGTCCGGGAGATTCATTTTTTGCCAATTAAAATGTTTAGCGCAAGCTGCTTAAGGTGTTATTTTTTTTCCTCGATTTTTTGTCCTAGATACTCTAGCACCTCTTTTGCAGCTACATGAAGTTCTGAGAATAGCGGAAGCATATGTTCCGTAATAACTTTCGGGAGGGCTGTTATATCAACTTTTTCCAGTTCTGCAACAATTTGGCGTAGTGCGGGCAGTAAGTTCGCTTTGAACGGAACAAATTTGTCCCTGATAGTATCAGGCAGAATATCTGAACTACTTTCGACGCATTGATGAATATAAAGAGCGAGCCATTTCAAACCATCCTCAGCTTTACCTAATTCCTCCATGGCATTTTTCGTCTTCTCCTCGTCTTTGCCTATATCTTCTGCAATCGTTTTGTAAACAGGGATCGCCCGATCTAAATATGTAATGGCCTCATAGGACATTGATATCAAGAGTTCAGAAGCTTCTTCAGGGCTCATATTATCGTTGCCGGAGGGATCTATTTGCTCATCAGTGGACATCTTTTCCCCTTTGTCAGGATTTTTTGCTTATTTAACAGTAGTTTTTCTCATATATCGAACTGAACCCTAAAACTAACAGATGTTTAGTGAAAAGTCATTACACACCAGAGACAATTTTGCTCATCACCAAAAAACAGCTGTTTGAGGCTATGTATAAATTTTTAAAACTCAAGGTTGTGTAAATTGGCTAAATTATTTTTTTTAAGCCAATTTCTTGGTTTTTTTTATTTCGTGTCGATAGCGATAATGTTAAATTAAATTAAATTAGGGAAAATTTAAGAGCTCAATATTAGGATCTATATTTAAAGCGATCTTTATTACTTTATTAAACATGGAAAATAAACCGAAAATCTTATTGACTGGAAGCGAAGGGTTTATCGGCAAAAGTTTCAACAACTTTTTGCAAAGGTCCGAAAAATTCGAGGTTTTTTCGCCTATCAAAGCCGATCTAGACTTGAGGAAACATAAACAGGTAAAGGACTACGTAGAGAGTGTTAATCCGGATTATCTTATCCACGCCGCGACTAGCGAGGCTATCAACAAAGAATACGAGGATACCGTTTGTGAGGACAATCTGCGAATGTTTTTTAATCTGCATCGAGCAGTTTCTACAAATACAAAATTCTTTAACTTTACATCAGGTTCCGATTTTTCGCGATCTGCGTGGAAACAAAAAATGCATGAGCAGTATTTCGATATTGACGTCCCAAAAGACGCTCACAGTTATTCGAAATATGTGATTACAAAATTTATCAGGGCAGCGAAAAATCCAAATTTAGTGAATTTGAGGTTATTTGGTGTTTTCGGAAACTTGGAGGATTATCGATTCAAGTTTATCTCGAACACTATAGCGAAGGTGTTGTTAGGACTGCCAATTGTGGTACATAAAAATGCAAAATTTGACTATTTATACATCGGTGACTTGTATTCAGCTGTAATCAGGATGCTGTCCATTGACTTAAAGTATGTTGAATACAATGTCTCTCCCACTGAATCAATCGAATTAGTTGACATTGCAAAACTTATAAGAGAATACTCGGGTAAAAATATGAAAATTAAGGTCCTTCATCAGGGACTAGGGGTCACCTACACTGGGTCCAATAATCGCTTATTAGAAGAGATGCCGGGGTTCCACTTTACTGCTTACGAGGAAAGTATAAGAGAGACCTACGACCAGTTTGAAAAGAACCGGGATTTTTTAGAAAAAGATAGCCTAGAAAACGATTTATTTCTTCAATATGTTAAAACCAAAAATTAGATCTATTTTAATTAGGTACGGTCGATCATGTACTCCCTAAATCAAAAAATTCTTAAAAACGACTACGAGCAGATTGCGCTACGAAGATATCCGTGGGAAAAATTCAAAAATAAAACAATAATGATAACTGGTGGATCTGGCTTTTTGGCTAAACATCTTATTAATTCTATCGGCTATATTTCCAAAGTTTTTGATTACAACATAAAAGTTTTAGTAACTACCCGTGATATTAATCGTACAAAAACACTCTATTCAAATAAAAATCTCGACGCGAGCTTGTTAACTTTTATTCAGTGGGATCTTACAAGGTCGATAGAAATTGACAGGGAGATAAATTTTGTTATTCATGCAGCCAGTGCGGCATCACCCCGTATCTTTAAATTGGACCCCACAAGCGCCGTAATTCCTAACACTGTTGGAATCATAAATTTATTTTCTAGCTTGGGCAGTAGTAGTTTGGAGAATTTTCTTTATTTGAGCACCTCAGGGGTTTATGGATTTATTCCCGACAAAGAGCGGCCTAACAATGAAAGCACTTTCGGATCCCTCGATAATACTTTACCCCAGAGCGTTTACTTGGAGAGCAAGCGGATGGGGGAGACGATCACTTTGGTTTGGGGTAAAAAATTTAGCGTGCCTGTGACTATTGTTAGACCCTCAATATGCTATGGCCCTGGTATTGATTTTGATGATGGTCGATCATTTGCTGACTTTATTAAAGCTTTGGTTATGAGTGAAGATATAATTTTGGAAAGTGATGGAAAAGTGTTCAGAAACTTTTGCTATGTAACTGACGTTATAGCCGGAATTTTTTTGGTTTTGCTAAAAGGAATAGATGGCGAGGCTTATAATTTAGCGACTGAAAATGAGATTAGAATAAGAGATTTAGCCTCAAAATTAGTCAATGAGTTTTTTCCAGAGAAAAATCTAAAAGTAGTTTTTAGTAAAAAACCCTCCGCAGTTGACAGAGTTCAATTTACGAGAACGCAGGTTGACTGCAGTAAAATTAGACACCTAGGTTGGGAGGAAAAAGTCAGTATTGCAGATGGGTTTAAACGCACGATAGCGAGCTATTAAAGTGTCTGAGTCATCTTCAAAAACTGATATTTATCAAAATCTCCAAAATCTATACTTTGAGGGAAAAATAAAAAAACATGACTATATTGGCGCGATGCATAATTTACATCAGGCACTTTTTTCTTACCAGTCGCTACTAAAAAACTCGGAAATCGATCGTTTAGAAATTAAATCCGATCGTATTATCGCAACCTTGGCGTATAAAGGAATTAAGTTCTATCTTGATAGGTACGATAGCCGTTTCGTGCCAATCGAAATAATAAATTTTGGAGCATTCGAGCCGATCGAAAAGAAAATTTTAGATAATTTAGCGTCAAAATCTCAGACAATAGCAGATATTGGAGCCAATATTGGTTGGTATACAATGCGATTTTCCAAATTTGCTACGGTAAAAAAAATTTTTGCTTTTGAGGCAATTCCCAGGACGTTTGATTATCTTGTCCAGCATGTCCGATTAAACGATGTTGAAAAAGCAGTTTTAATCAACAAAGCTATTTTAGATGTGGAGAGAAAAGTTACTTTTAACTGGACAAAAGCGGAGACAGGCAGTGCTTCATTGAAAAATATTCAAGAACGAGAAGTTATCGAGAAAATTGAGGTTCCAGCGACTACGATAGATAAATATTTTTTATCAAACAATATTAAGCTCGATTTTATTAAATGTGACGTTGAAGGCAGCGAACTTTTGGTTTTTAAAGGAGCTCAAAAATATCTTAGAAAGTTTAAGCCATTTATATTTTGCGAGCTATTAAGAAAATGGGCCGCTAAGTTTGATTATCATCCTAACGATGTCATTGATTTATTGAAGCAATATGGTTACGAATGTTTTATTATCTCGGAAGCAACCATCAGCCGTATCGATGAAATAAACGATGGGACACAGCAAACAAACTTTCTTTTTCTAAATAGAAAAGAACACATAAACACGATAAAAGAATTGGGAGGGTAATTGAGTCCTAGTTGGGATATCTTGTCTATTGGTCTTTTTTAAAACCCTCGCAAATGGCGGCAAATAATTTTCCGTTGGTAACCGGTTTCCACTTAGAGTTAAGCAGACGAGCCCGAACGATTTGCCCAAATCCCATAGATCCGTTGTAATGAGAAGTGTGGATCCTACGGAATACTCTACCTGGACAATCAAAGATATTTTTGGATGCTACAGAGTACCACCGACGGGTATAGTCTTGCTGAGCGTTCCTATAGTCCTCGAGCATCCATAGCGTAATCATATTACCAACTCGCAGTTTGCTTTTGTGGTCGATAAAAACTCGATCTCCATTACCTTGCTGCTGGATCAAGGCCCAACGAGTAGCGGCGAATGTTGGGTTTTCGAACATTAAAAGGAAAAAGGCAAATATTAACAATGTTGATTTATTAAAGCTGATACTACCCAGAACACTAGTGAGTTGAAAACAGCTTTGTTTCATTAAGTTGTCCATACATTTAATTTCGCCCGTTACTGAAAACTCTTTAGCTAGTAGTTGAGATTAACGCCTATTATTTTAACCATACCATAAAAAACGTTCCCAACATCGTTTTAATTATATATAAGTATATGAAAAATATGGCTTATTTAGATTAGCAGGATGACTGGATTTTTTTTGTTTGAAACTGGCATATATTTTGCTTTATTCCTACTGTTATTAGTTTATGTGTATTTTTTGACGCCAGCCAGAGTGGTTAATAAAGGGAGAAACAATTATGGAACAGGTTCGAGCACAAAGTTCTCAAGTTCAACAACCTGATATCAGGGAAGTTAATAAATCAGAGGTGTCTGACTTAACACCAGCACAAATACGAGAAAGCATTCAATGGCTGGTTGCGAAAGATCAAGTTGAGGAGGCTCACAAGTTTGTTAAAAAAAGCTTGGTTTTATTTCCGGATAATGAGGAGGTACTCGCAATAGGTTCTTTAGTCTCTGTTGTACGACAGGATTGGCAGGAGGCAGTGCTTTTATTAAAAAACCTATATTTAATACAAGGTGATAGGACTGCTGCCTTAACATATCAGTTACATATACGAGCGCTTCGCTGCAACTTTCAGTTGGATCAAGCTTTGGATATGGCAAAAAACGGACTTTGCCGATTTCCTGAAAACCTTGAAATTGTGGAGGATTGTGCTGTGCTAGCAGAGCAACTGCAGGATTGGAAGACCGCGGTAGTTGCGATCGGAATATTGATAGATATTAAGGGTCCCCAAAATACAGAGGACTTGCAAATTCGGCTAAAAATTAGCCAAGACATGCTTGATAAACAGAATACAGAAAAGAAGCAGAAAAATAGTCTATGAAGACTATTAAACAACAGGTTATTTATGCGGCAAATCGATGCCACATAGTTGACAAAAATTTGCCACCTACCACTTTAGGCGAATTTAAAGAATTTTTTTTTCGAGTTAAGTTTTTGTTTTTAATTGTTTTATTTTATCTGGCACGGCTTCTGCTTATAAGTCCAGGAAAAGGTCAAGTTTTGGGTGCAGCCCAGATTTGGCACATGTTTAATAGTAATAGGAGGATGCTGCTGTGACAGTCATCAATACGAACGTAAAAGCCCTTTATTCACAGGGTTCATTGAAAGTTAACCAACGTGATATGAAGTCTGCCATGCAGCAGCTATCGACGGGTAAGAGAATAAACTCTTCCGCGGATGACGCTGCCGGGTTGGCAATCTCGGATCGTATGACTCAACAGATCCGGTCTTTGAACATGGCTGTCAGAAACGCGGGTGATGCGATATCTTTAATTCAAACCACCGAGGGTGCAACTGGCGAGATCAATAATATGCTGCAACGTATGCGAGAATTAGCGTTACAGGCAATTAACGATACCAACACTGGAGATCAGAGAGGTTATCTCAACATTGAGTTTCAACAGCTAAAGCAAGAGATAGCGCGTACGGCTTCAATGACTGAGTGGAACGGTTTTCCAGTCCTTACTGGCGAGGCAGGCGTTAGAGTGGGCGTTCAGCCCCTTCATAAAGCTGTGTCTGAGGGCACGTTCAACCAAGTATTCGTCAACCCAACCACTACTCGTCCAGTTTCAGGTGATGATGCAGGTGAGGTTCAAAAGGTTACGATTGGTGGCACTCCAGCAACAGGTTTTCTTACTATAGGTGGAGTGGACGTTACGTTGACTGCTACTGATATTGCGAGTACCACTACGGCGGCAGCAAAAATTAAAGAAGTTTTGGATTTGAGCTCAGCCTACGGTTCAGGTTCAGGTAGAACCATCATCCAAAATGGTGCTGATTTGTACTTTAAGTATTCAGCCTCTGAGGGTGATGTTGCTGCTATAACCTATAATGCAAGGGCGACTGGGACAACTGGTACCATAACGTCCCCAGTCCCTGCTATTACTAACAGCACCGAGGCGTTTTCTAGTGTCAATGGTAAGTTTAAAAAAAGCGGTACAATTTCTATTGACATTCCGGCCTCGACCACTGCAAGTGAATCGATAAGCGCAACTTTTACGGATCTCCGTGGGGCTGCAACTACGTTGTCTGCAACATTGAATCGTACCAATTCAACGATTACATTTGCAGCGACTGGAAATAACGCTGACGTTATATCTCATCAGCTTACATACACCTTAAATAATCCATCACAAACTGCTATTGGTGGAACAGCCAACGTTGGTTTAGATGATTACGAAGGGGCATTGCCGGGTGAAACAGGTGGAACCGATACAGGTCGTGCGGTAAAAATGGATATCGCAATTGATGGAGGTTTGCCAGCAATGAATGTTGGTGACATCGTTATCAACGGTATAGTGATTGGTGCTAGTAATGGGTCTGACGATTCCGTTTCACCGGTAAATAATTCCGCAGGCAGTGCTATTGCAAGAGCAGCGGCAATTAATGCAAAAAGCTCCTTAACGAACGTTAAAGCGGTGGTTAACGAAAATCAAATGCATGGCGCCCATATGACTAAGGGTGCTCAAGTAACGGGTGTTGTCTTTGTAAATGGAGTTTCCTCGGATACCATTACGACGGTTCCTGGTAGTACTCGCGAGACTCGAATTAACGCCGTAAACGCGATCAATCGAATCAGTTCCAAAACTGGAGTCACAGCGGTGGATACAGGATCAGATGCTGAAGGTGTAAAACTGGTAGCAAAAGATGGCCGAAATATTGAAGTTACTTTTGAAACAACGTCGAGCACGAATGACTTTCAAAATCGCACAGGACTAAGGACGGGGGTTCAAGGAGGAACTTACTCTCTAGAATCTAAAGCTGAGCAAGCCATAGTTATCACTAGTGATACAGGCAAAGTATCCAATAGTGGTCTTAGAGTTGGAGATTACACCACTAATCAAACGGTTATGAGCAGTATGGATCGAGCCAAGGTGCAGGAACCTGTCCCACAGGTATCAAAAGTTACAATAGCCACGGGGGTTACGAACGCCGATGCTGCAACTTTTAGCGCTGCTGTTAATGGGACTACCTACACAGTAACCACGGCAGCTGGTGGCACTGGAGATCCTGCATCTGGTGGAAAGTTTGAGGCCATCAGAGACGGTCTGGTAACCAAGATAAATGCCGACCTAACTGCAACAGTTACCGCCTCTAAGGGCCCTGACGCTAACAGCTTGTTGCTAACGGCAAAGACTGCCGGAAGCCCATTTCTTTTAGATGTTTCCTCCAGTGAGAGTAGCGCAATTTCCGCGGAAACGCTTACTGTCAATAATTCAGGTGATATGAAAACGCTAAATGAAGGCGACTTGATTATTAACGGAACAAAAATTCGTGCAACTTTGGTTGGCGACGATAAGCTGTCGAGTACAGCTGCGTCGAGCAGTAAAAGAGATGCAAGTGCTATCGCAATAGCAGCGGCCATCAATTCTCATTCAGCTACAACCAAGGTTACGGCTCAGGTGAATGCAACCGAGACAAAGGGACAGAAAACCGACACCTCTCTTGATGTCTCAGGTACTCAATCTCTCTATGTTAATGGGGTTAAGGTTGATATTAATATGACCAAAAACGAGACTGGAACACAGCGACGAGAGAAAGTGCTTGCTGCGGTCAACGCTAGATTTGGTCAACACGGAGTTACTGCGTCTGACAATGGTGGTGGTGTGACCTTATCAGCCGCCGATGGCCGTAATGTTTCGGCTTGGTTTGACTCTAACGTGGCAAACTTACAGGCTGCAGCTTTCGGGTTGGAGCGCAGTGGGACCGTCAAACAAGTTTCAAGGATTACGGTAACCAGTGGGGTCGAATCTGGCGACAGGCCCATGGCCACTATTAACGGCGTGACTGTGACAGGTGCTGCCGCAGGTGCAACTACCGCAGCTTCACTCGCAACTTCCTTAAAAACCGCAATTGATAACGCTATTACTGCCGGTACCATTAAGAATATTGCAACATCTATCTCAGGTGGAGTCATTACACTAACATCTGGTGTTGCGGGAACAGCTTTTACAGTAGAGGGTATTGGGCATCACACGGATACCTCTAAAAACAATATTGTTTCAGCTGCAACGGTTACTAAAAACTCCTTTGGAGATAATGACGTTATTGGAATTTTGAATGCATCGGCCACATCGAAAGGTGCAAAAACAGTGTACGGTACTGTCGATTTAGTATCGACCGAGAATAAGCCTTTTAATGTTGAGCCCGGAGTTAATGGTTACAAAAGTACCGCGAACTTTGAAGCGTTAGGATTCCGCGAAGGTACCTTTGGTGGAAAATCTAGCGAAGAAATGTCACCTCCAAAAGTTGGTCGTCTATCTTTTCAAGTTGGTGCAAGTGCTAAACAAGTTATCACGGTGGACCTTCCGGATTTCGGAAAAGCAGGACCGATTACAAATAAGGTGACCAAAGACGTAGATGACTCAACCAAGACAATCAAAATCGACGTAAGAACCGATGCTGAAACTGCCTTGGATCTAGTGGACAAAGTTGTTGATTTGGTTAATGAGAACCGGGCTACGATGGGTGCGGTGATGAACAGACTAAATTATGCAATCGATACATTGACTAATGTCTCAATGAATCAAGTTGAATCGAGAAGTCGCGTGATGGACGCTGATTACGCAATAGCGAGCACAGAGTTGGCTAGAACGCAGATTATCCAGCAAGCTGCGACTGCGGTTTTAGCTCAGGCTAATGTGGATCAACAAACGGTTCTAAGGTTACTAGAATAAATTTAACGCAAATTTATAGAAAATATGACTATGTTGGGTAGCAGTACCACTCTGGGAGACGGGGCAGCTGGAAAGGCTAGCCCCGTTCTTTCTTTTAACAGTTGTTGAATTTGATAATATTTTAATGGAAAAGACAAAAGATAAAACTTCAGTGATGGTCGAAGCAAGAAATAAAAAGCCAAATTGCTGGAGTTGTCGATATTTTGCCATAAGCTGGCATCCTTCGATGCCTTATGCATGTCAATTAATGGGTTTTAAAAGTAAAGTACTTCCTTGTCTCGAGGTGGAAGCAGTTGATAGTCGCCCATGTCAGGGGTTTATGGGTAAACTTTCCTTGCCGAGTGCATCGGTCGTGTCAAACCCCAAAACTGATATGTGGCTGGCATAAAATAATTGATACAATGAAGTCCCACGCTTTGACATAGGAGTCTTAATTGAGATCACTAACTTTAATTATTTGTTTTTTTTCGATTTCAATGGTTCTAGGCACAGGTACATTAAGCGCTAATCCTGTTGAGATTGGAGTTCAAGCGCTCGAAAGAAAACATTATGCGACTGCTTTGAGAGCATGGATACCAGCGGCAAAAATGGGTAATCCAAGGGCTCAAAATAATCTTGGTTATGCATATGAAAGAGGATTGGGGGTATCGCAAAACTATACCCAGGCTATTTCTTGGTATAGAAAAGCTGCTGAGCAAGATTTAGCGGAGGCACAGCATAATTTGGGAATGATATATTTTAACGGGTATGGAGTAGAAAAAAATTATGCGGAATCAAGAAGTTGGTTTAGGAAGGCTGCAAAACAAAAATTACCCGATGCGGAATTTATGTTAGGTAGGATTTATCAAGATGGGCTAGGAACTCGAGCTGATGCCGGCGCTGCGCTGAAATGGTATCTAAAGGCAGCGCGGAAAGGCTATGTGTCTGCACAATTTATGGCAGCCCACG
>PAHB01000057.1 GCA_002704665.1 Pseudomonadota bacterium | reverse complement strand
GGCCGCAAAAAAAGCAGTTGCCATAGCATTAAGGAATCGATGGAGAAGGCAACAAATTCCAGAACCGTTATCTCAAGAGATAACACCGAAAAATATTTTAATGATAGGACCCACAGGGGTTGGAAAAACCGAGATTGCCAGAAGGCTGGCTCGATTGTCGAATGCTCCCTTTATAAAAGTAGAGGCTACAAAATTTACCGAAGTGGGTTATGTTGGTAAAGATGTTGAAAGTATCATAAGAGACTTAGTGGAAGTTGCTTTTAAGAATACGAAAGAGATGGAGACCCGAAAAGTTGAGCATAGAGCACAAGACGCTGCCGAAGAAAAAATACTAGATTTACTTCTTCCCGGAGCAAGGACCGGTTCTGCTGACATTGAGGGTGTAAAAAACAACGAATCTACAACGCGGCAAAAATTTCGAAAAATGCTAAGAGAAGGACAGCTTGATGAAAAAGAAGTTGAACTTGAATTGCCGCAAGTTAATACACACATGGAAATACTTTCCCCGCCAGGGATGGAGGAATTGACGTCGCAAATTCAAGGAATGTTTCAAAACCTCGGTTCTTCCGGGCGCAAAATAACCAAAAAACTTAGAATTAAAGATGCTCTCAAACTTATCACTGATGAAGAAGCTGGAAAACTTATCAATGCTGATGACATAAAAACGCAAGCGTTAAAAAGTGCAGAACAAAACGGGATAGTTTTTGTTGACGAGATTGACAAAATAGCCAACAGACAAGAATTGTCCGGACCTGAAGTATCACGGCAAGGCGTACAAAGAGATCTATTACCCTTGGTTGAAGGAACCTCAGTAACCACCAAATACGGCGTAGTCCGTACAGATCATGTCTTGTTCATTGGTAGTGGCGCTTTTCATCTATCCAAACCCTCGGATCTAATTCCAGAACTGCAAGGTCGTCTTCCGATCAGAGTCGAACTATCTAGCTTATCTGTAGTTGACTTTAAGTCTATTCTCACTTCCACCGACGCGTGTCTAACTCGTCAATATCAGGCCCTTATGGAGACCGAAAATTTGTCGCTATCGTTTACTGAAGATGGCATTACCAGAATTGCTGAAACTGCTTGGAGAGTAAATGAAAAAACCGAAAACATTGGAGCCAGACGACTATACACTGTAATGGAAAAACTATTAGAAGAATTGTCCTTTGATGCCGCAAACCGCAGTGGTGAAAAAGTTATCGTTAATGCAGATTATGTAGACGACCGCTTAAAAGATTTGTCAGAAAGCGAAGATTTAGCGCGATACGTATTGTAATACCGATCTTTGTCAAGTATCAGGTTTTTTGCGGAGAAAATTTTATTACTGCGACTGCGAAATATGTTTCTGTGTCGGTAAAAAATGCCTCTATCGCAAAATCAGCTGCCTGTACTAGACTCGAAAAAGACTTTCTCGAGTATTTGTATGAATTTTCGGTATGAATAGTCTCTCCTTTTTTAAATTTAAAAATATCCCCACCTAGCGACACCATCTGATTTGCTATACTGACTAAATGCATTTCAACTCTACCCGCCTCTTCATTGTAAAAAGCTCTGTGTTTGAATTTTGTCAAATCAAAATCTGAATTGTAATCACGGTTCAGTCTTTGCAGAACATTTAAGTTAAAATCTTTAGTGTAACCCTCAGGATCATTGTATGCGAGGTTAAGAATTTCGGTGCGTTTTTTAAGGTCAATACCTATTATAGCAAACTGGTTTTGTCCTATGCTTTTACCAAGTCTCTTTAAAAAGGAGACCGCCTTGTCCGGTTCAAAGTTTCCAATCGTCGAACCGGGGAAAAATGCAGCTCTCGGCACACTATTAGGCAACCATTGCTCCAGATCTTCATTTTCTATCTGGTAAAAGTCTCCTACAACACCAATCACATTAATTCTTGGATAATCGATAGCAAGATTGTAGCCTGCGTTAGTTATCTCTTTTTGTGACACATCGATTCCGAGGTATCCAAGCGGTTGATAAACATCAAGGATAGTTCGTATTTTCTGCATATTACCCGCACCTGGCTCAATGATGTTTACAGCCCGCCCTAAAATTTCACTTATTTTTTTTGAACTCGATTCTAAAATACGTTTCTCTGTTCGCGTTTGATAGTAGGCCTCTGTTTTACAAATTTGATTGAATAATACGCTTCCTTTTTCATCATACAAAAACTTAGGGGATATCGTTTTATTATGACAATTAAGTCCTTTTTTTATTTCCTCAACTTGCAATTTTATTTGAAGGCCTTTGTGGATTATTTGCAAATTATCCGGGCTTACTAGTGAGTCTTGCATATTTTCACGATGTCTAGTTAACTTAAAAGTTGATAGCGATAGTATATTTTGAATAAAATAATTTAGTCTATACAGAAATTTGACGAGATAATGTAGTATTTAAACTTTTTCGTTTTTATTTATTTTTTACGGCAGAAACAAATGGCTAACCCACAGTTTAACAGACAAAGCGTCTTTTCCGAATTAATTAATAATTTTCTAGAAGTGCGGAAATCTACAAAACTCATATCAAGCCGACTATCGCCTGAAGATACCGTGCCGCAAAGCGCTTTTTACACTAGCCCAACCAAATGGCATTTGGCTCACACAACTTGGTTTTATGAGCAATTCATCCTCCAACCTTTTTTATCGAACTATGTTGTTTTCGAAAAAGACTTTAATACGCTTTTCAACTCATACTACACGTCTATGGGGGACTTATACGATAGAAAAAAAAGAGGTTTGGTAACAAGACCGACCCTTTGTGAAGTTTTCAAATACCGCGATCATATTGACGGAAAAATTATAGATCTATTAACTAATTACACCGGGGAAAATTCGGAAATTATTGCTTTAAGGATGACCCTAGGATTACACCATGAACAACAACACCAAGAACTTATCCTAACTGATATAAAACACCTCCTATGGCAGAATCCAACGCTGCCGGTTTTTCAAGCTAAAAATGGAGGGGAAATCTGTGACGCGTTTACCAAGTACAACACTGGTAACATTAGTGTAAAAGGAGGAGTTCAAAAAATAGGTGCTAATGCACAGGAAGGTTTTTGTTTTGATAATGAGATGCCTCGCCACCGGATATTCTTAAATGATTTTATAATCTCCTCAAAAGCGATTACGAACCAACAATATATAGAGTTTATTGATGATAAGGGATACGAAAATCCCTTGCTTTGGTTATCAGATGGATGGGAGAAAAAAAATAGATATTGCTGGACCGCTCCCCTTTACTGGGAATTATTTGAAGATGAATGGAAACAGTTTACGCTAAATGGGATAAAAAAACTGAACCTGAAAGAACCAGTGTGCCACGTTAGCTTCTACGAAGCTGATGCCTATTGCCGATGGGCCGGATTGAGGCTCCCAACTGAAGCGGAGTGGGAGATCGCAAGTACAAAAGCCCCAATAGGTCAAAACTTTTTAGAACGCGAAACATTTCATCCACTAGTTGAGCAAAACTCGTCTGAGTTTTTTGGAAACATATGGGAGTGGACCAATAGTTCATATCTACCATATCCGGGCTTCCAAGCGAGTGCCGGTGCTCTTGGGGAATACAATGGCAAATTTATGATAAATCAAATGGTGCTTAAGGGTGGATCTTGTTTTACGCCACAGTCTCACATTAGAGCAACCTACCGCAACTTTTTTTACCCAGAGGATCGTTGGCAAATCAGCGGTATTCGCCCGGTAGTCAATGACGCCGGAAGACTTTAAGATCAGGTTTCAAAAAAAAAGGCAGTACCGTAGAATTACAATAAAACTTTAAACCAAGGAGATTTAAAATCATGAAAGTAATGAATTTATTAGTAACTTTTGCACTTATGCTAATAAGCGCTTCATCGGCCTTTGCTCTTGATACACAACCCGTTTTAAGTCTAACGGTAGCAAAAAAAATGGCAGATGCCTGCGAGGCAAATCAGGCGGAGTTAGGCTACCGTAAAATTAATATTGCAATAGTCGATAAAGGTGCCCACCTCATTTTATTTAGAAGGCAAAACGATTCGTTTCTTGGAAGTATTGATATAGCTATCCAAAAAGCAAAATCCTCTGCAAGCATTCCCTTTCCTACCAGATTAATAGCAGATATTGTTTATGGCAAAGAAGGCAAACCAGGAAGAGTTCCCGGCTTGGTCCACTCTAAGGATATTGTAGCTTTTGCCGGTGGGCTCCCCATTAAGACTAAGAATGGAATCCTACTAGGCGGAATCGGCGTAAGCGGAGCCAGTGCGGACGAAGATGAGCTATGTGCCCAAGCCGCGATCGACGCAGTAATGGAAGATCTACAATAAAAAAATAACAAATTATCGCGAAGAAAAATTAATATTTTTCTTATAAATGGGATTTCAGTATACGGATGGCTGCGCAAGCAGCCCCGTAGCCATTGTCTATGTTGACCACAAGCAATCCAGAAGAACAACTTGAGAGCATTGACTTCAAAGCTACTTCGCCACCCTTTGCCACACCATAACCAACGGAAGTAGGAACCCCGATAACTGGACAAGAAACCAGTCCACCCAAAACAGTAGGCAGAGCCGCATCCATACCAGCGATTGCGATAACCACAGCCATATGCTGCACTCTCTCAACATTGCTTAACAATCTCCACAGACCAGCAACGCCGACGTCATTTATTAACAAAGCCGATTTGCCGTAATAAGCCAGGGTTCTATTGGCTTCTGCAGCCACTTGTAGATCCGATGTGCCTGCAGAAACAATACCGACCTTAGGATTGCCCGAATGGGTTAATGGTTGACCTAATATTCCAGTTTTTGAAAAGGGGTCGTAATTGATTTTATCGTTTATTGTTTTTGGGAGTTTTTCAAATTTCTCTTGTGACAATTGGGTAAACAGCGCCTTTGTTTTTTTTTTCACTAACTCTGATACTATTTCGGCAATTTGCGGCGCTGTTTTGCCATCACAAAATATTGCCTCATCCAAGCCGGTACGCGCAGCCCTAGATAGATCTAACATGTGTTCGTTGGATAACATATCTTTAATTGAGAAAGGCACTCCCTAATCTGTAATGATCAAAATTAACTTTATAGTCGAAACCTGCGCTGGAAAAAATTCTCTCGGTTTCTAAAGATAACTTTCGCCGTAGATCACTTGTCAATTTGGACATACTTATATTATCTAATTCTATGTAAACACCTCCCGACCTTATTCTACAACGCACCGTTTCAGGCCTAAGATTTTCGTTAATTAACAGCTCCGTTTCATTAATCAAAGTCAAAACATTCCTTTGAATATGTATGCCGGTCTCGACCCTACTAGACAAGCAAGGAGAAGAGGGCAGTTCAGAAATATCTGCTAACCCTAGATTCTTAGCAAGCGCACGAATTTCCGACTTGCCCAATCCAACCTCTACAAATGGATGTCTTACACCGTATTTTTGCGCAGCAGATAATCCGGGTCTAAACTCTTTAAGATCATCTTTATTAGCCCCCGATAAAATTTGATCTTTAGTAAATTTACGAATAGTGGCGTATAAGTTAGTCTTACAAAAAAAACATCGATTAACCGGATTCGAAATATAGTTTTTATCGTTAAACTCATTAGCATCGATAACCTGAAGACTCCAACCCTCCTTAGCAGCTAATACCCTCAATCTATTTGTTGCTTGCGGAGGAACTGATGGCGTTGCCGAGTGAAAGATCTTGACCATTCCCGGAAAAAATCGATGCGCATAAGTAGCTAAAGTTAAGCTATCTACTCCGCCGCTGACGGCAATTGCGAGCGTCTTTTCTCGAACAAAGTTTGTTAGTAAGTTGCTATTTTTCATAAATGTATTACTTTAATACTTTTTTTTTAGAGCCGAACCCAGAGCTTTATTTACCGATAACTCTCTCCCATTTTGCCCTCCATCAACAATACGCAAATCGTCTGCTTCAACTTTACCAGTCAGCTCGCCATCCCTCTCTACTAATTTTACTCTAAATATTCCTTCTTTAGTCTCCACTGTATCGATTTTTCTCGAAAGAGACAAACGATCCATTTTTTGAAAACGCACCCCGATCGTAGTTGTTTCTCGGAAGCAAACTTCTATAACCTCTCTAACCTGCTCGGGTATGCAAATAATATGTATAGAAGTCGCAAATCTATTTTTCTTACCTATCCCTGGGATCTGCATCACATCGAGAACGCCAGAAAGTGATCTCAATTTCTCGATCGCAATAGCTAAATGTTCGGGAGTTTGATCGTCGACCTCAAACTCTATTTTTCCAATTTTTTCACTCTGCGCTACCGAGGATTTTACTTGCGAAAAAACTAGAACCCTCAGTACATTCGAAAACTCTTTAAAGACCTGGGTTCCAAATCCTATCCCGGAGAAACGCAAATTACCCTCACGTTTCACGACTGGATGAAATTCACACAAATACTTCAGTATTGCCGCTCCAGTCGGAGTTACCCGCTCACCGACTACGCCATCATCGTAAACGTCAAAACCTTCTAACAAAAACGAGGTAGCGGGAGCCGGAACTGGCAACTTCCCATGTTGAGTGTCGACTGTGCCTCTGCCCATGGGTATTCTATCGACTGTCCAACCAGCATTAAGGTTATTTATCAAAATACTAGCGCCCACAACGTCAATAATCGAATCCCATTCTCCTAGTTCATGAAAACTAATAGATTCTATATCTATTTTATGTACGTGGCTCTCTGCTTCCGCAATGAACCGGAAAATTTGAGTCGCAATTTCCTTAACTCTGTTATTAAGAGAAGAGCGGTCGATAAAGGTGATTATATCAACAAAACTTCCCGGACAATTCTCACCTAAATATAATTTCGTTGGTGAAGAAACATGGAATTTGCTTCCACCTATTCCATGATGTTTATAGGCCTCTAGTTTAAAAAATACTTCAGCTGGAGCTCCCAAACTTTTTAAATCAGCCAACATATCCGACGCCAGCTCGGGAAAGGCATCTAAGACCGACGAAATGAACATATCTCCGGCTATCCCTCCAACAGGGTTTAAATGAATCCACATAGTTTTAGTTTTTATACCAGAAGCTTTTCATTCTGAACATGACCAAGCATCGGGTAAAGATTACCCTTTTTGTCAAACTTGAATTGCTCGGACTGTCCCATTACCTCAAACTTTTCTGGTCTACTCAAAACATCTTGGAGCATGGGAGAGGACACTTGGATATCAACGACCTCTAGAGTATTTGCAATGCGGACAATTTTTAAATCCTCGTGCTTAACTCGAACCACTGTTTTAGCTGCAAGCTGTATCGCCTCTTTATCCGAATTCATAATGATGGGTATCGCACCCCCGTCTAAATAGGTTGAAGTTATAATATTTGCATAGGTTTTAGGTATGTCTAAATTATTATATAACTTCATCGTTATAACATCAGCCCCGCCTATCCCGGTCGCATTTCCATGAGTTTCTGGAGTCAGATCTAATACGGCAATTTTTTTCACGTGTGGCTTCATATCCCACACGACTCCACGACCATTTCGCCCAGTGATGTTAGGATCCATTCCAGAACCCGAGATGTTTTTTCCTATTTTATCGACTATCAACACGTCAATTTCTTCAAATTGAAGGCTGGGCATAAACTGTTTTGCTAATGCTTGGAGTTCACGCTCTCTATCGAAAAGATTATCAGCTGTTACAGCTTCGAGAATCGCCGTTTCATCTGCCGCATTTTCTAACATTGCCATACCAAACAGGAAGTTTTTGTTGTCAATAATAAATTTTGCAGCTTTTGGAAGTAAGTCTCCGAATACATCCATACCAAATGAATGCAGTGTTGTAGCTCCATCAATCTTACCCATCCCAATTGTTAACATTTTAACAATCCCTGATTCAATTGGCGCTCTAAAACTTGTGTGCGGTTTAACTCTCGGAATAACGATAATACCGTCGGCGTTTGCCGCATGTTTATCCATATAAACCGGCATACCATCAATCTCCCCCAGACACTCCACAGACATATCAGAAACAACCGGACAACCAATCAGCTGCTCCGTTATTCCGTACCCCGCGAGAACCTCCCTTTGACCATCCGCTGTTGCACCTCCATGAGAACCCATTGCCGGAAAAATGAATGGGTTCGCACCTAAACTTTTCAATTGGCCTACAACGGTTCTCGTGCATTCAGCTATATTCGCTACGCCACGCGACCCACACCCGACGGCGATTTTCATTCCGGGTTTTACCTTTTGTTTAATCTCCGGTCGTAGGAATTCTTTTACGACCGCATCAGAAACGCTGCCAAGGCTCTTAGTCTCAAATTTTTGCTTTACTTGGACCATCTTTGGAAGCTCAATATTTAAACCCCCTGCAATATTTACCTCAATCTTTTCGTCGATCACTTTATTCTCCTAATAAAACCGTATTAAAATACTAATGATTGATGCAACACCTCGATTACTGCAAGTTCCCATTTGCTAATCCACGACTTTACTGATAACAATTTCCACTTAGGTGGCAGTATGCCCTAAAATTAGCACAAACTGTTACGTTGGTAAGGCCACTAGGTGAAATTCGACCAAAAATAGTTAAAAAATTTGAACGGGGAATCGAATAATGTCGAAAAAAAAATTAAAGAAAAATCTTAGAAGTCAACGATGGTTTGCTGAACAAACGCTACGCGGCTCGGGTCATAAATCACGAATTTTCCAGCTTGGCTTAACCAAAGAAGATCTTGAAAATAAACCAATAATCGGAATTATTAACACATGGAGTGAGGTTAATCATTGCCATTCACATCTCAAAGAGAGGGCCTCTGACGTCAAAACAGGCATCCTGCAACAAGGAGGCGTTCCAATTGAAATGCCGGCAATTTCACTGGCTGAAGTATTCCAAAAGCCCTCGACCATGATGTACCGCAATTTGCTCGCTTTGGAGACTGAGGAGCTTCTTCGCTCTTATCCCATTGATGGCTGCGTTTTGATGGGAGGCTGTGATAAAACTACCCCGGGCCTACTTATGGGAGCCATCAGCATGAATCTACCTACAATTTTTGTTCCTGCAGGGGCGATGCTGAGGGGCCATTGGAGAGGCCAAACACTTGGTTCTGGCTCGGATATTTGGAAATATTGGGACGAGCTACGGGGAGGTAATATATCTGAAGGGGACTGGCAAGAAATGTTAGAGGGCATTGCCCGTTCTCCAGGAACATGTATGACCATGGGAACCGCTTCGACTATGACGTCGATAGCGGAAGTCATGGGTTTTAGTCTAACTAACGCGTCATCTATACCTGCCCCCGATTCTGCTCACCGCCGAATGGCGACTTACTCAGGAAGAAGAATAGTTGAAATGGTTTGCGAAGACCTAAAGCCATCAGACATAATTACGGAAAAAAGTGTTTATAACGCCATAAAAGCTTTGATGGCTCTGGGCGGCTCTACCAATGCACTAATCCATGTAATTGCCTTAGCCAGACGAAGCACAATTGATTTAAAGCTTGATGATTTTGAAAAAATTGGTCGTCAAACACCTTTTCTGGTTAACCTGCGGCCAGCAGGAAAATATCTTATGGAAGATTTTTATTACGCCGGAGGTCTTGGAGCTCTATTAGAGGGTATGCGGAATTTACTCTACCTTAACGAGCTAACCTGCACGGGTAAATCTTTGGGTCAAAATATAAAGGGATTAAAAATTCACAATCCAGAAGTCATTAAAACTCCCCAGAACCCAATAGAACCGAACGGAGGACTGATTGTTCTAAGGGGGAACTTAGCGCCGGACGGAGCTGTAATTAAAGCGAACGCTGCCGACCCGAAGTTTCACGAGCATGTCGGACCGGCAATAGTTTTTGATAGCTATGACGAGATGGCGAAAAAAATTGACGACCCGTCGCTCGATATCAGTGAAAATACGATTTTAATTCTGCGAAACGCCGGTCCTATCGGTGGTCCAGGAATGCCTGAGTGGGGAATGTTGCCAATTCCCAAGAAACTTGTAAAAAAAGGTATTAGAGATATGGTTAGAATTTCCGATGCTCGAATGAGTGGCACAAGCTACGGCACTTGCGTTCTTCACGTCGCGCCCGAAGCTTGGATAGGGGGTCCGCTCTCGCTCGTTAAAACCGGAGATACCATCGAACTAAGCGTAAAAAATCGCAGTCTGAACCTCAAGGTAAGCGCAACAGAATTTGATGCTCGTCGGAAGTCGCTAAAAAATAAACCTGAAAGGTTCTCTCGAGGTTACGGACGGCTGTTCGTCCAGCATGTGTTACAAGCCAACGAAGGTTGTGATTTTGATTTCCTTGAACCTAGCGGGCCAACCCCGGAACCAGAAATTCATTAAATCTATATATTCTTCGGCGAGGGGTGAATATTATCCACCCAAAACACCCGTTCCGGTTCCTCAGCGTTAGGTATGTTTAAATTTACAACAACGGGATCTTGGCCACTCCGGCACAATACACACGATAACGGCTGATCCTTCGAGGCATTAATCTCTTGATGGGGAACGAATGGAGGAACGTAAATGAACTCACCCTCGCTTGCCTCGGCAACAAACTCGAGCTGTTCACCCCAACGCATTCGAGCCTTTCCTTTGACCACGTAAATTATACTCTCTACGGGACCATGGTGATGAGCCCCGGTCTTCGCATCAGGCTTTATGGTGACAGTACCAGCCCATATTTTTTCGGCTCCCCCTAGCTTTGTTGTAATCGCTGCTGACCTTATCATACCCGGTGTTTGAGGGGTATTCATATCAAACTCTGAGGCAGATACCACCCTAACTCCGTTATATTTCCATTTATTTGTTTGTTCCATGATGTATATTTTTCAACTTTTTGTCTTTAACGTTTCTAATGAACTCCAGAAGAGCCATTTTTGGAATAGAACTTTTTTTTAAGCGGTCGTGAACCGCCATCCACTCACCACTGTAAGGAGGCTCCTCTACCGCGATTAACTCACAGCCGGAATTATCCAACCTACGTAAGAGAGAGTAAAGGTTTTTTGCGTATGGTAAGGAGTCGGTTGGCGCCACCTGCCAAACTGCTGCACCTGAAAACTGAGGCCTAATAGACCTCCCAAGAACAGCCACTGAGAGTCCGTTCGTATCTTTATGGAGAAACTTTTCTAATTGATCCCTATACACAATAGTGAGCGGTGTATTGGGAGCATAATGAACTGGATGTGAACCGGGAGCCTTATTTGTTTTTGAAACTCTCTCAACAACATCTTCTCCTAGCACCATACTTATTTTCTCCTGGTCAATGATCCCAGGCCTTAAAATTACTGGTCTATCTTCTGTTAAATCCACAATTGTAGATTCAATTCCAATTGAGCAACTCTCAGCCTCGATTATTAAATCAACTTTGCCCCCAAGCTCCTCAAAAACGTCACTGGCCGAAGTTGGTGAAAGTCTGCCAAATCGGTTGGCAGAGGGCGCAACGATACCACTCCCCAGGCCGATAATTAAAGCTCGAGCGATAGAATGAGAAGGCACTCTAATCGCTATAGTTTCAAGATTTCCAGAAAAGTGGTTTGCAACATTAGACTTGGCCTTTAAAACAAGAGTGAGTGGTCCTGGCCAAAAAGCTTTAGCAAGTTTATGCGCGGCTCGAGGGATCTCCTCAACCCAATCACTGGCTTCGTCCAGTTTTGACAGGTGTAAAATAAGCGGATGGCCTTGCGGACGAGACTTCACAGAGTAAACCTTAGCCACCGCGTCAACATCATCAGCTTTTGCACCCAACCCAAACACCGTTTCGGTGGGAAAACCTACTATCCCTCCGTTTTTCAGGCACTGGACACCCTCGCGGATTTGCTTATCTATATTCAATACTTTGCCTTGTATTTCTGATTATCGTTATGTTACTACCATACGATAATTTGTGTACATCAAAATTATTGACACACTATATTGAGTGCCTCTTGATATTTTTTTTTTGTTCCTTCAACAATTTGTAGTGGTATTTCAGGTGCGTGATTATGTTTTGAGAAATCCCCGCTTTCCAACCAATCTCTAATAAATTGTTTATCAAATGAAAAAGGCAGAGAGCCCAGCGCATAATTATCTTTCGCCCAAAACCGGGAGGAATCGGGGGTTAAAATTTCGTCGATCACAAACAATTGGCCCTCTTTATTTACTCCAAATTCAAATTTTGTATCTGCAACGATTATTCCTCTAGTTATACAATGCCTCCACGCTTTTTTATAAAGCAATAAAGATATCTCTTTGATCTTTGCCGCAAACTCACTCCCGACAAGGTTTTCCATGTCAAAGTAGGAAATATTTTCGTCGTGCTCCCCAACTTTAGCCTTGGAAGATGGTGTAAAGATTGGATCCTCTAGCTTCTCTCCAAGCTTAAGTCCGTCCCTTAGTTTTTGCCCGCTAATTGTCCCGTTCTTCACATACTCTTTCCACCCCGATCCTGCAATATAACCCCGGACTACCGCTTCAATTGGCAATGGCGTCAATCTTTTCACCATTAATGCCCTGTTCGCGATACAACTAATCTCCGATTCCATTATAAATTTTTCCGGTTCAAGCTCTAACCAGTGATGATTTATTGAATCGCTAAACTTTTTAAACCAATATTGGGTCATTTTAGTCAAAATTTGACCTTTTCCTGGAATGGGAGTGGGTAAGACCCTATCAAAAGCCGAAATTCTATCAGTCTGTACTATTAACAGCTTTTCTGAATCAACCCCGTATAGATCGCGCACTTTTCCTCTATGTAATAGTTCCAGACTTTTCAAATTTGTGTTAAATACTGTCGATGCCATGATAATGGTTTATGGTTTTGGATTTATAGACTGCCTTATTTTAAGTGCTTCCTCTTTTGCTATTTCCAAACTTTCACCGAGAACCGTATAGTGTCCCATCTTTCTCCCGCTTCTTGGTTTTCGTTTTCCATACAAATGCAGATGCGCAGATGAAGTGGCGAAAAGATCATACCAGTCTGGCTCTCCTTTGCTCCAAATATCACCAAGAAGGTTAATCATTACTGCCGATGAAGCTCTTAGTTTTGTCGACCCTAGCGGAATTTGGCATAGCGCCCGAACCTGCTGCTCAAACTGACAGACCTCACACGCATCCAAACTGAAATGGCCACTATTATGAGGGCGCGGAGCAATTTCATTGACTAACAAACCATCTTTTTGACTGAGAAAAAACTCCACACACATGACTCCCACATAATTTAGCTTGGAAGCTAATTGATTGCTGATAGTTATCGCTTCTTCACTAACTGATTCAGGAATTGAGGCTGGAACTACACTCATATCCAAAATTCCGTTTCGATGACGGTTTTCGATGATTGGATAAAATGCGACCCGTCCCTTAAAATCACGAACTAAAATAACCGATATTTCTTTATCTAGATCAATAGCCCTTTCTAAGACGCATGGCGTTTTACCGAAACGTTCAAAAGACTTTCCTAGACTGTATATGTCATCAACCAGTGATTGACCTTTTCCATCATAACCAAACCGACTAACTTTTAAAAAACCAGGAAAAAAAGATTCTGTATCTACATTTGTTATTTCTTTATCATTTTTTATTGATAGAAATCGGCTCGTTTTGAATCCGTTTTTTTTTAGGAATTCCTTTTCAAGTATACGATCCTGACTAATCCGTACGGCGCTTTGTTTTGGAGAAACCACCAGTTTTTCCTCAAAAAAGCCCAGAACCTCAGCCGGAACGTTCTCAAATTCCGTGGTGACTCCGCTGCAACTTTTAGCTATATGGTCAAGAGCTTTTTGGTCAGAATAGTCTGCGCAGATCCACTTATTCGCGACACTCCTTGCCGGCGCATCTTCATTCGGATCGATTACCATCACATAATAGCCAAGCTGTTGGGCCTTAATAGAAAACATCTTGCCAAGCTGCCCACCCCCTAACAACCCTAACCAGTTATTCGGCTGAATCATGGTTGTGGCTTTCGTGCTTTTGGCCAAATGGATCGTGGTAACTTGATCGATGAAACTTTTACTCGTTGACTAGTTCTAAATTTGTGTAGTCTCTTCGCTACTTTTTCATCCTGTCTTGCAAGTATTGCTGCGACAAATAAAGCAGCGTTTATGGCCCCCGGCTCACCAATCGCAAAAGAGGCAACCGGAATTCCCTTTGGCATTTGAGCGATAGACAAGAGAGAATCTAATCCTTTTAAACTCTTAGACTCAATCGGCACGCCGAATACCGGCACGATTGTCTTGGCGGCTATCATACCGGGCAAATGTGCGGCTCCACCTGCACCAGCTATTATTGCTACCAAGCCCCTTGATTCCGCGGTCTCAGCGTACGCAAACATTTTATCTGGCGTTCTGTGTGCCGACACAATCTCAGCCTTATGTGGAATGCGCAGCATTTTAAACGTTTGGCAGACCGCCGACATGACAGGCCAATCACTTTTGCTACCCATTACAACCCCGACGTGTCCAGTTCTTAATGTGTCAGCCTGATTCTGACCAGTATTTTTTACCATAACTAACGGTTTCGCTTTGCTATTTAATACTAAGCTAACAAAATAATTACTCAGCTATTTTTGCGGTTGCCTTAAAACTTCATATTGCAATGCAAACATGTCTAATGCCATAGGCTTAATTTTTGGGGCATTCCCAGCTGTCCCAAAAGCCTCAAATCTAGATTTACATATCGATTTTGCAGCCAGCATCGCCTCTTTTAGGTATTTTCTTGGATCAAATTCAGAGGGATTTCTCACAAAAAACTGCCTCATTGATCCGGTCATGGCCAATCTAACGTCAGTGTCTATATTTATTTTACGTACTCCATGCTTGATCCCTTCTTGAATCTCTTCGACCGGAACTCCGTAAGTTTCCTTTAAATCCCCACCATTCGCCCTTATAATTTCCAGCCACTCCTGCGGAACGCTCGATGATCCATGCATTACAAGGTGTGTATGAGGAATTCTCTCGTGAATCTCTTTAATTCGCTCCATAGCTAGAATATCTCCAGTAGGTTTACGAGAAAATTTGTAAGCGCCGTGAGACGTTCCGATTGCAATCGCAAGCGCATCGACTTGAGTCTCTTTGACAAAACTCTCGGCCTCAGATGGATCAGTCAGTAACATATCTTTTGTCAAAGCTCCTTCCGCCCCACTGCCATCCTCCTTACCTGCCTCCATTGTTTCCAGAGAACCCAAGCATCCTAATTCACCCTCAACAGAAACTCCGACTGCATGAGCCATATCTACTACCTGCCTTGTAACCCGCACGTTATAATCATAAGACGCTGGTGTTTTCATATCTTCATGCAAAGAGCCATCCATCATAACGCTAGTAAAACCCGACCTAATCGATCGCTGGCAAACTGCCGGACTACCGCCATGATCTTGGTGCATTACTATTGGAATATCGGGATGCATCTCTACAGCCGCTAATATTAAATGCCTAAGGAACGGTTCCCCCGCATATTTTCTCGCTCCCGCTGATGCCTGCATTATCACCGGGCTTTTTGTTTCCTCGGCTGCCTGCATTATTGCTTGTATTTGTTCTAAGTTATTAACATTAAACGCGGGCACACCATAATCATTTTCCGCAGCGTGATCCAAAAGCTGCCTCATCGAAACTAAAGCCATTATTTTTTTCCTTTAAACTTCATACATTAGTAATAAATTTGAATGCCTCTCATTCCCTTAGTCTAGCAAAGTATTTATCAAAAAATTAGCTGTTTTGTTTTAATGCTCCTTCTCGTCCCCGAGAATTAAGCGCTGCGATGGCTGGAAGAGTTTTGCCCTCCAAAAACTCTAAAAAAGCCCCGCCTGCCGTCGAAATATAATCTACTTTTTTTGTTCCAAACTTATTCATTGCAGCTAACGTATCTCCACCCCCAGCTATGGAGAACGCTTGAGAAGTTTCGATCGACTCTGCCACATTTTTTGTTCCATTAGCAAATTTATCCAATTCGAATACACCCAACGGACCATTCCACACAATTGTCCCTGCCTCTCTTAAGATTTTCTTATACTTTTCTGTCGTTTTTGGACCAACATCCAAAATCATTTCATAATCCAAAATCTTTTCGACTTTTTTTATCTCCACCGAAGCGTTCTCATCAATTTCTTGCGAACACAGCACATCCTCTGGCAAAGGACATGAACCCCCTTTTTCTTTAATTTTTTTTACAATTTCGAGCGCACGGTCCCCAAGCTCTTCCTCAACCAACGATCGACCGACACTGACCCCGTGCGCAAACAAAAAAGTGTTTGCTATACCCCCACCAACGATCAAGTGATCGACGAGGTCCGCAAGCCTGTACAATACAGGCAGTTTAGTAGAGACTTTAGAACCGCCAACAATAGCAACTAGAGGCTTTTTGGGATCATTAAGAGCGCGCGATAGCGCTCGAATTTCGTCCAACATAAGTGGGCCAGCACATGCAACTTTTGCATAATTTGCTGTGCCCACAGTAGTTGACTCTGTTCTATGCGCTGATGCAAACGCGTCGTTTACATAAATATCACACAAACCGGCAATCTTTCGCGATAAAGTAACGTCATTTATTTTCTCCCCTGTGTTAAATCTGCAATTTTCTAACACAACCATCTCTCCTGGCATTACATTGAAACCGTCAAACCAATTTTCAATCAGCCGGACAGGTTTACCTAAACGAGCAGCTAATAAATTAGCAATCCCCAGCAAAGAATATTTTTTATCCCACTTGCCTTCTTTCGGACGACCCAGATGGGAAGTCACCATCAAAGCTGCGCCGGCATTAAGTGCATAAGAAATCCCTGGCATTGTCGCTTTTACGCGCGAATCATCAGTTATCTCCCCATTTTTATTTACTGGGACGTTGAGATCTGCTCGAAAAAAGACTTTTTTATTCGACAGTGATATGTCTGTCATTTTTGGAATTGTCATATCGATAAACTCTGCTCCTCTACGCTACCGAATATAAATGCTTTGCAACATCCAGCATTCGATTAGAGAAACCCCATTCGTTATCGTACCAAGCACAAACTTTTACTAAAGTACCATTGGATACTTTTGTTAAAGTTGCGTCAAAAATTGAGGATGCCGGATTATGATTAAAGTCAATTGATACTAAAGGGGCCTCATTGTAATCTAATATGCCTTGCAATTCGTTTTGTGATGCATACAGAATGGCATCGTTAATTTGGTCAACATCAGTAGCTTTGCGAGTCACAAATGACAGGTCCACTACGGATACATTGATCGTAGGCACCCGAATAGCAAACCCGTCTAGTTTGCCATTCAATTCCGGCAAAACTAGCCCCACGGCAGAGGCTGCGCCAGTTTTTGTAGGTATCATTGACATCGTGGCGGACCTCGCTCTCCGAAGGTCCTTATGAAAAACATCACTTAAAACCTGATCATTGGTATAGGAATGGATAGTTGTCATTAGTCCGCTCTCTATACCAACGCTCTCGTTGAGAACTTTTGCTAAAGGCGCTAAACAATTAGTCGTGCATGAAGCGTTTGAAATTACGTCATGCGAAGATTCAAGGATAGAGTGATTAACACCATACACAATGGTGGCGTCTACATCCGAACCACCCGGTGCGGAAATAACTACTTTTTTAGCCCCTCCAATAAGGTGTTGGGCGGCTTTTTCCCTTGATGTAAAAAGACCAGTACATTCAAGAACTACATCAACCGACTCTTCTCCCCAAGGTAGCTTTTTTGGATCTCTCTCCGCAAAAACTTTGATTTTATGCCCATTTACTATGAGCGAGCTTTCTTCCGCCTCCACGGAACCAGCAAAGGGCCCATGTGCTGTATCGTACCTTATTAGATGCGCGTTCGTCTCTGCATCTCCCAAATCATTTATCGCAACAATTTCCATGTCTTGCATTGAATTTTTCTCGAAACATGCCCTCAAAATATTTCTTCCAATCCTTCCGAAACCGTTAATCCCCAGTTTAATTGTCATTAAATAACTCCCAAAAATTTTAGCTATATGATTTTTTCAACGCGTCTAACTAATTCATCCACTGTTAGCCCAAAATGTGTGAACAAATCTTTGCCCGGACCTGACTCCCCATATTCATCCAAACCAATTATATCGCCCTCTAAACCTACATATTTTCTCCAAAAATCTGTTACTCCAGCTTCTATGGCGACTTTTGGTACTGTTTTCGGTAAAACTTTGTTTTTATAATTCCAGTCTTGGCGATCAAACGTAGTTGTCGATGGCATCGAAACCACCCTTACCGAAATACCTTTATCAGAAAGGGTTTGTTGAGCATTTACTGCTATTGAAACCTCTGAACCAGTCGCAACAATGATCGCCGCCGGGTTCTCCGAATCTACCAAAACATATCCGCCCTTAAATGCCTCCTTAAATTCAAAAATATTTTCAAACTGTGCCGGCAGTGACTGCCTTGATAGCAGTATACTGGTGGGTCCTTTTTTGTTCTCGATAGCAGATAGCCAGGCAACACACGTTTCATAGCCGTCGCAAGGACGCCAAACCATCATATTTGGGATGGCCCTGAGGGAGGATGCATGTTCTATTGGTTGGTGGGTTGGTCCATCCTCGCCAAGACCTATAGAATCGTGAGTGAAAACGTGAATTGTTCGGAGTTTCATCAGTGCCGACATACGCAAAGCGTTTCGAGCATAATCCGAAAACACCAAAAATGTACCACCAAAAGGAATCAATCCGCTATACAGAGCCAGTCCGTTCATTATCCCCGCCATTCCAAATTCTCTGACGCCATAAAATACGTAGTCCCCTCTGCCGTTTCTTTTGGTCACTGGAATAGCGCTTTTGTGCATTGTTAAATTGGACGCAGCCAAATCGGCAGATCCACCTAATAATTCAGGGGTGACTTCCATTAGGTGATCTATTATTTCCTGAGAAGCCTTCCTAGTTGCAATGTTTTTCGGGTTTTTTAAAATAGCGTTTTGTAAATTTTGTTTAAATGAGTCCCACTCATAGGGTAATTCTCGGTTGACCCTTCTTTTGAGTTCTGCTGATTTTACAGGATGAGCTTGAGAATAACTCGCAAACTTTTCCTGCCAGATTTGTTCCCTTTTTTCGCCGTGCTCTGAGCAATCCCATTCTCGGTAAATATGTTCTGGAATTTCAAACTCTTTATACTCCCATCCAATTTGTTTTTTCGCTAATTTGATTTCATCCAAACCAAGTGGTGCGCCATGGACGCCTCCAGTTCCCTGTTTGTTCGGAGAGCCCTTGCCAATGATAGTTTTACAACAAATAAGTGTTGGTTGGTGTGAATTCTCCTTCGCCTCTTTTATAGCCCGATCAATTTCAGTGAAGCTATGTCCATCAATGTCACGGATAACTTGCCAACCATAGGCCTCATACCGTTTAGGGGTATCGTCATCAAACCAATTTTTTATGTTTCCTTTGTCGGAGTCAATCGAAATGCCGTTGTCATCATATAACGCTATAAGTTTACCCAACCCCAAGACTCCTGCCAGCGAAGACACCTCATGCGACAAGCCTTCCATAAGACAACCATCCCCTAAAAAAGCATAAGTATGATGATTTATCACATCGAAGTTTTTTTCATTAAATTCCGCCCCCATCACCTTTTCGGCTAGTGCCATTCCGACAGCATTTGATAAGCCCTGTCCTAAAGGGCCGGTAGTAGTCTCTACTCCCACCGTATACCCGTATTCTGGATGACCCGGCGTTCGTGATCCCAATTGCCTAAACCTCTTTATTTCCTCTATTGACAAATCGTATCCACTAAGATGTAACAAGGCATAAAGCAACATTGACCCATGGCCATTTGAAATTACAAACCGATCCCTATTTATCCAGCTCGGGTTTTTGGGATTGTGGCTAAGATGATGTCGCCATAGAACTTCCGCAATCTCTGCCATACCCATAGGCATTCCCGGATGTCCAGATTGAGCCCTCTCAACTGCGTCCATTGCTAAGGCTCTTATGGCATTGGCTAATACTTGTCTGTCATTCATTGCTCTAATAACCTATTTAATAATTTTATTGTTACTTATTTGGTAGATCGGCGATTTACATTGATACCAAGATTTTTTAATTTTCTGTAAAGATGCGTTCGTTCTACCCCTGTCAAAGCTGATACTCTGGTGATACTACCTTTTTCATTATCAAGGTGATACTCAAAATACATTTTTTCAAAAATATCCCGAGCCTCTTTTAACCCCAAATCGAAAGGAAGTGTTTGACCAAAATACGATAAACTATTTGAAGATTTCTCCAAAACGCCTTCAACTTCATCGAGATCTATTAGCTCCCCTGTTGCAAGCTGAAGACTTGTTTTGACCACCGCCTCAAGCTGAACTATGTTTCCTGGCCAAAAACCGTTGCGCAAAGCATTTAGCGCTGCTGTCGAAAACCTTTTTGCTCGTATTTCACGCATTTCAATTTCCCGCTCAAGAATTGTGCTTGCAAGCTCTGGTATATCTTCTGGCCTAGAACTAAGGGTCGGAACAACCAAAAGAACTTCCGCTAATAAACTATACAATTCAG
>PAHB01000056.1 GCA_002704665.1 Pseudomonadota bacterium | reverse complement strand
CTGGTACGTTAGCAAAAGTCTTTGGTGAAATAAAGTGGGATTATGAAGACGATTTGAGCCAGCTCATTGGTGACATATTGGCTCATAGAGTCGTTAATGGTGTCGAAGAGTTTAATAGAACGATTCGCGCAGCTCATAACTCATTTGCTCATAACATGGGTGAATATATTACTGAAGAAGCTAATATTTTGGTAACCGGTAACGAAGTGGTTCATTATTCTGATGCCGTTGACGAGTTGCGAGATTCGGTGGAGAGACTTGAGCAAAAGTTAGAACAGCTCGAAGTCTCATTAAAATGAATAATGGTGCAGAGTTACGGTTTTTTTAGATATGCATTTAATTAGATTAATCAAAATCACCTATACTGCGATACGCTTTGGGCTTGATGAGTTTGTATTAGCACACAAGCGAGTTAGAGCTCTGAGATTTTTGGTGCGCGGTGTTTTTTTTTGGCGCAGACTGGAGAAGCCACGAGGAGAAAGGTTAAGGTTGGCGTTAGAGTCTTTGGGTCCAATTTTCGTAAAGTTTGGACAGGTACTCTCTACTCGCCGTGATTTATTGCCTTGGGATATTTCCACAGAGCTGTCGCTCTTGCAGGATCAAGTGCCAGCTGTAAGCGCTGATCAGATCGAACCAATATTGATTAGAAACTATGGGGGTAATCACAGCCAGATTTTCAAGAATTTTTCTCCCGAGGCGAAGGCAAGTGCGTCAGTAGCGCAAGTTCATTTTGGGGAGCTAATAAATGGTAGGAAAGTAGCTATCAAAATTTTGAGGCCCCAAATTCAGGAGGTTATTAAAAAAGACCTGGGTCTTTTAATAACAGGTGCGTGGATCATTGAGCATCTATTGCCAGATGGCAAAAGATTGAAGCCTAGAGAAGTGGTGGGTGAGTTTCAAAAACACCTTGCTGATGAATTGGATTTGCTCAAGGAGGCAGCTAACGCTAGTCAGTTGGGAAGAAATTTTCCAGATTCACAAATTTTAGATATTCCAGAGGTTTATTGGGATTTTTGTACCGCAGAAATTATGGTGATGCAAAGAATGTACGGTACACCAGTGAACAAAGTGGCTGAACTCAAGGAAAAAAATATAAACCTTAAAGCACTAGCTAGTTCGGGAGTGGAGATTTTTTTCACGCAAGTTTTTAGAGACGGTTTTTTCCATGCGGATATGCATCCTGGCAACATCTTAGTAAACGATGATGGCAAGTATATTGCGCTCGACTTTGGGATAATGGGAACCTTGGGTGAACTTGATAAGCAATATTTAGCGCGGAATTTTGTAGCTTTCTTTCGGAGGAATTATAGAGATGTAGCACAAGCTCATGTTGACGCAGGTTGGGTTCCTGCAAATACTAGAGTTGAGGAGTTTGAGGGTGCAATCCGCGCTGTGTGTGAACCAATTTTTGATCGACCGTTGAAGGAAATTTCCTTCGGGAAGTTGCTTTTGCATTTATTTCAAACGGCTCGTCGTTTTAACGTAGTTATACAACCACAGTTGGTTTTGCTACAAAAAACCCTTTTGAACGTCGAAGGTCTAGGCCGTGAGTTAGATCCAGACCTTGATTTATGGAAAACCGCAAAGCCCTTTTTAGAGAAATGGATGTCTGAGCAAGTCGGATGGAGAGCTCTTTTGGCCAATTTGAATCGTGAAGCACCGCAATGGGCAACTATTATGCCTAAGCTTCCCTCGTTAATTTATAAAGTTTTAGATTCGCAACAAACGCAACAGCAAGTTAATAACCAAATTGATGTGCTATTGAAACGACAAAAGAAACAGGAAAAAAGAACTAGAGTTTTCGGATTAGCATTTTTAGTGTGCTTGTCTTCGACTATGTATTTTTACTTCAATTAAGTTTTACGGTTGTAAAAAAACAACAAAATTTTATTCTTCTTTTAATTTAATTAAATTGTAATAAATTCCCATCATTATGCGCTGGCATCGCGCGCTTTGTCGAGACAGGTCCGCTCTGGATCTGCTTCTATCGTAAGGTGCGTAAGTTTTGGGCGAACTTGTCGCTTCTTAATTAGGAGATAAATCATGAAATTGCAACATATGTTAGTAGCGATAGCGTGTTCTACCATCGTCTTTTTCGGCGGTTTGGCAGGCACTGCTTCTGCAGATACAGTCGATGTCCTTGCCGAACAGCTGAGAGCTAAGGGCGTGATATCAGAAGAAGAATATCAGAGCTTAAAGTCAGTTAGCGGTTATGAAAAAGAGAAAGCCGCCAAGATGGATAGCAAAATGCAAAAGCTTGAAAAGAAAATGAAGGGAAAGAAAAAAAAGAAATACCCCTCAACCAAGATGGAAGGTCGCATGATGCTTGATTATCGTGACCACTCTCCAGATGCTACAGCGGACCTTAAGGGCAAGCCTTCTCCTGCAATTGATATTCGCCGCGCTCGCTTGGGAACGAAAGTGAAGCTTGCTGACAATATAAAAGGTGAAGTTGTACTTGACATAAGTGAGGATGGGGCGGAACTTGATAGTGCCAAAATGGCATACAAACTGCCGAATAAAATGTCGATGGTTTTCGGGAAAACCAAGGTTCCTTTTTCCTTAGAAGAAATGACGAGTTCACGTTGGATAGATTTTCAAGAGCGAAGCCTTGCAAACGCTTACGGTGGAGTCGGTAAAAATCCTTCGATAGGTTTGGTCGGAAAACTTGGTGACGTTGGTGGGTTTTATCTTGCTTACGCCTCACAAGAAACAAAAGACGATCAAGAAGGGAAAATGACGGCATTGAGAGCTACAGCGAATTTTGGCACTCCCAAAGAAAGCGTATTTCACATCGGATTGGGAATAACTCAGGGTGATCGCGCCGAAGGCGGTGTTGATCGAACCTACGCTGGACGTGGCCAAAGGTTTTTTAAAGCTGACGATATCGATACGGCTTCTGGAGAGTATGAGCACTCAAGACAAGGCCTAGAACTTGCTGTAGCAGTGGGTTCATTCAAGGCTCAATACGAGACAATCACCACAAACTATAGTGGTGTCGAGGCTACAACTAATCCAGGCTCATTCGACAAAGACATAGTGACTAGCTATCTAAACTTGATGTATATGGTTACAGGCGAGCAATATGCTAAAGCGTACAAAACAAGTTCTGGTAAATTTGACAAGATTAAGCCTATAAATAAGGATAAAGGCGCTATAGAAATTGGTGTGCGTTTTGCTTCTTTTGACGGTAGCGATTTTGATGCTGGGAATGGTCCAAGACTTACTAGCGGTTACACTTCTGAAGCTGATTCAACAACCTACGGGTTAAAATGGATTCCAACAACTAATGTTCGTTTTTTAATCAACTATCAGGTAACTGATTACGAGACAGCTGTAACAAGTGTCGACAGTGAGACAAAAGAGAAAACTTGGCTAACCCGTGCGCAGTTCTCTTTCTAAAGAAATTTAGACAGTTAGAAACAATAAAAACCCGCCCTTTTCCAGGGCGGGTTTTTTTTATAAACTTGTCATATTTCTCGCCTAAAATATCGGTTAATTCAACTTTAAAAGCAGGGAGAAAAAAATGGCGTTAGAACTTATACCAAATGCCGTACTCAGTGTTGTATTGGCGTCCTCCATCAACATAAAAGGAGATGCCGAAATTAATGCATACAACGCGGCGACTCAGCAGGTTTATGTAACCACGGCGGATGGCCTTGCCCTAGTTGATATAAAAACCCCCAATAATATTAAGTTACAAAAACTAATTGATTTTACCCAATCGCCATATTCATTTACGAACAAATTAACCAGTGTAGCTAGCCAGAAAGGACTAACAGCAGTTTCAATATCTGCAAAAAGCAAGCAGCAGCCAGGTCGAGTTATTCTTTTGGACGCAAATGGTAAGATGTTGTCTTCAATCGAGGTGGGACCACTGCCTGATATGGTCACTTTTACCCCTGATGGCAAATATTTGTTGGTTGCCAATGAAGGAGAGCCGAGCGAGCCCCACGGTAAAATTGACCCTGCTGGATCAGTCAGTATCATTGACATATCAAATCCATCCGCACCTTCAGTAAAAACTGCAGATTTTTCGAAGTTTGATTCGCAATCAACAGCTTTGGCAAAAGCAGGAGTCAGAATTTTTCCAGGAAAAAAACCTTCGGAAGATTTTGAGCCCGAGTATATCGCTGTATCAGCAGATGGGAAATATGCAATGGTGACTTTACAGGAGGCAAACGCACTTGGGCATCTCAATATCGAAGCTGCTTCTTTTGAAAAAATAGTGCCCCTGGGGTTTAAGGATTGGATGGGATTAGAGATTGACGTAACCGGCAAAGATAATGGATATTTTCCAAGAAAAGACAGTCCGATTGTGGGTATGTATATGCCAGATGCTATAGCAGGTTTTGTCGGTAAAGACGGTAAACAGTATTACGTGATGGCAAATGAAGGTGACGACCGCAACGATTTTATCGAAGGCGAAGAGTCCATACGATTAGCTAAGTGGAAAGTTGAGTTAGACGGAAAAAAGTTTCCAAATGCCCAAAAGCTTGTTAGCAAACAATGGCTCGGCCGCCTTAAAACTCCGAAAATCAATGGGTTGAATGGGGATACAGATGGTGACGGTGATATAGATATTATATATACCTACGGAGGTCGCTCATTTTCCATAGTCGATGCGCAGGGTAACCAGGTATTTGAAAGCGGAGACCATGTGGAGCGGTGGATGGGTCTTGCTGGAGGACTTGACGAAAAAAGATCCTCTAAAAAGGGACCAGAGCCTGAGGGTGTAACGGTTGGGACTATCAATGATAAAGTTTACGCGTTTATAGGAATTGAACGAGGAGCTGGTGGTGTAATGGTCTATGAGGTGTCTAATCCAAAGACCCCAAAATTCGTGGCTTATGCTAAAAAAGATGGGGACCGGTCTCCAGAGGGTCTAACTTTTATTTCATCTTCAGATAGCCCAAACGGGATAGGTCTTTTGGTGGTAACTAACGAAAAGTCTTCTACTCTTACAGTGTATGAAGTTAAATAAACTTATGGTTCTTTTTGAGCCCTCGGTTTTTGAAAAATCTGGAAGCTTTTTTAAAAATACTAAAATAATGGAACGATAACTTTCATTAACCAATCAGGTTGCCAAAAGGATCGAAGGTGATTGATTGTTATTATCTAAAGATAGCAATTTTTTGCGGTTACGGCTTATGAGCACTCTTGATATTTCCACTTTTTAACGTAGCGTCGAGATTATCAAGTAGAAAAGCCGCGATTGGCTAATCGGAATATTTTTATTGATACGGCGACCTATGAGAAGAATTGAGAAATAATCGTCTTTTTGGCCGTTCGGAGAGGTGGGAAAACAATTAGTAGGTAAATCGCAAGTTGAGCATTGAAACAGTTAAACTACACGGCTTTTTTGAGGTTTTTTTGAGAGTCTCAATATTTGAATCAATACTAAAATCAAAAATAGACAAAATATCTTTTTTGCTTAAATGGAATCTTTTCTACTAATTTGATGTCTGTTTAATCTCTTACGAGTACGTTCGATTACTTAAAAAGAATAAACCCGGACGATGGGGGGCGAGTGGGCATCCACGTGTATTTAAACAATGCTCATTGGTCATGTCGATCGTATTTTTAGGATTTCTTTAAAACCAGCTATAATATGCCAAAAATAGGAAAAATCATAAATGGGTTATTTTAAACGCCACATCTTTTTTTGTTGCAACCAAAGGGATAACGGGGAGCCGTGTTGCAATGATTACGCCGCTAGTAAAAGCAGGCGTTACCTAAAAGAGAAGGCAAAAAAAATGGGATTGCTTGGGCCTGGGAAAACCCGTGTTAGTCAATCGGCTTGCCTCGGACGCTGTGAGGAGGGTCCAGTTATGGTAATTTATCCCGATGAGGTTTGGTATACCTATATTGATGAGCAAGACTTAGATGAAATCATAGAAAAGCATCTAAAAAATGGAAAAAAGGTAGAGCGTCTTCAGCTTTGAGTTTATCCAAAGAAAAACCTATTACAATAAATGGTGCGGCTGGGAAGATCGAGGCCAAAATTAATTTCCCGGTAGATTGGCCCGCTTGCGGGGGGTGCATGTTAATAGCTCATCCCCATCCTCTGCAGGGCGGCACATTTGATAATAAAGTCGTTCATACTCTCGCGCGAGCTGCTCTTTCGGCTGGTTTTGCTGCAGTTCGTTTCAATTTTCGCGGAGTGGGAGAGAGCGACGGATCCTATGACGAGGGCATTGGAGAAGTTGATGATATGATTTCTGTCGCTGAAAATGTATTTTCCCATTATCAATTTGGTCATAAAATATTTGCAGGATTTTCCTTTGGTGGCTATGTCGCTTCTCGCGCATGTAGCGGATTAGGAATAGACAGGTTGGTTCTAGTTGCTCCCGCCGTTGGAAGATTTGAAATGGGGGTAGTCCCAAAAAATACGTTAGTTATTCATGGTAAAGATGATGATGTTGTACGTCTTTCGGATGTTTTTAGCTGGGCCGAGGCCTGCGATTTGCCGGTCACAGTTTTTCCGAAGGTTGGGCATTTTTTTCACGGTAAATTGATTCCATTACAAAAACTAGTTGAGCGCTTTTGCAAAGGGATTGAGTGATAATCGAATAAAGCGAGGACAACTTTGTTACTATTAAAATCGTTACACATTATAAGCATGGTTACGTGGTTTGCCGGCCTTTTTTATCTCCCACGATTGTTCGTTTACCATGCTATGACATCTGATAAGCTAGGATCGGAAAGATTTAAAACAATGGAGCGCAAGTTATATTTTGGCATTATGATGCCCAGTGCGGCGTTGGTCATTATATCTGGCATTTGGCTATGGATGGGTTGGGGTTTTTATGGGAAATGGTTAATGCTTAAGACGCTTTTGGTGTTTGCGCTCATAGGGTATCATTTTTTTTGTTGGATTTTATTAAATAATTTTAAAAATGACATGAACAGCCGCACCCACGTTTGGTATCGCTGGTTTAATGAAATTCCGGTAGTGTTTTTGATATTAATAGTATTGTTGGTTGAATTAAAACCGTTTTGACGATTTGAGTGATGTGTATAGAAGAAAAATTGATTGCCGTAAGGAAACGCATAAAAAAAGCGGCGTTGTCAAATAAGAGAAATCTATCCGACATTGAACTCGTTGCCGTTAGCAAGAGGTTTGGGCCAGAATTTATTATACGAGCGCTGAATCACGGGCAAAAAATATTTGGTGAAAATTATGTTCAGGAAGGCGTCAAAAAAATTGAAACAGTCAACAATTACTTAACAAAAATCAGATCGAGTATTTTGCCTAAGTGGCATTTTATAGGACCCCTCCAAAGCAACAAGGCTAAACTAGTGGCATCCCACTTTGATTGGGTACATACCGTTGATAGAATTAAAATTGTAGAAAAGTTGTCTAGTGCTAGAGAAAATGCAAAAGGTCCCCTCAACGTTTGCATACAGATCAATACCAGTGGTGAAAAAACGAAGCATGGGATTTCTTTATCTGAGGCGCCAAGCTTGGTCAGCAATATTTGCGATTTGCCGAAAATAAAACTACGAGGATTCATGACTCTGCCTTCTCCGAATACTACCGAAGATAGTTTGAGAAAAGAATATCGACAGCTTTTAGAATTAAAAAACAAATTGAATACTGACGGTTATTTTTTGGATACACTTTCAATGGGTATGAGCAGAGATTTAGAAATTGCGATTTCAGAGGGCTCCACCATCGTAAGGGTAGGCACGGCAGTATTTGGAGAACGAATATAGGATAAAACATTTTTATCTTTTATG
>PAHB01000055.1 GCA_002704665.1 Pseudomonadota bacterium | reverse complement strand
GCCGCAAGATGTGGGGCAATCGGCTTTTGCAACTGATAGGGGCAAATCTGGTCACTAGCGAGGAAAGTCGATCCCATTCTCTGCAACACCACTACATCCTCATTCTGAGCCTCTCCATTTATCATTGAAATACCCGCAACTACGGGTTTATAGCCATAAACTTTATTGAATATTTTTTTTAGTTTGTGCATCGTCAAGGCGGCAACCAAAGTCTTACCAACTTCAGTGTCTGTTCCAGTTATAAAAAAGCCCCTAGCGTTTTGTAAACTCATTTAGTGCGCTCACCAAGCGGTTAATATGTTCAAACGAATGCGCCGCGGATAGCGTAACTCTCAAACGCGATGCACCCTCAGGAACAGTAGGCGGACGAATAGCAGGCACCCATATTCCTTTTGAAAGAAGAAACTCATCGACCATCAACGCGGTATCATTATCTCCCAAAATTAAAGGTTGTATGGCCGTATCAGAGGGCAACAAATCCCAGTTAGATGGTCTCATTAGTCGTTTGAAATATCTAATATTTTTTTTCAGTTTAAACCTTCGCTCATTCGCTAGAATGAGATCCAAATTTTCTGTTAAAGCATAAGCGATAAATGGTGGGGCCGCTGTTGTGTAAATATAACTTCGCCCTTGTTGAATTATCCACTCGATTATGCTCGGCGATGCCACAACGAACGCACCGCTAACACCAGCGGCTTTTCCTAGCGTCCCTAAATAAATCAAGCGTTCACTTAACGCGTCACCCGATTCAAAATTATAATAATCAAGAATTCCGCACCCCTGCTCTCCTAAAACGCCAAACCCATGGGCATCATCTACCAAAACTAAAATGTCATGTTTCTTTGCGAGACAAACAAGTTCAGGAATCGGCGCAAGATCCCCGTCCATGCTGAATACCCCGTCGGTTACAATCAATCGAAATTTAGATTCGTCCTGCAGAATTAAACTTTCCAAAACTTCTAAGTTTTTATGTTTATAAATTACAACCTTTACGTTATTTTGCTGCTTGGCCAACCGAATTCCATCTATCAAAGAAGCATGGTTTAACTCTTCAGAAAAAATGGTTATTTTCTGATTTTCAGAAAAAGACGATGTCAGGCTTGTAATCACAGCCAAATTCGCCATATAACCCGTACTGAAAAGTAGGGACTGACATTCTCCGACAATATTCCGAAAAATATGAGCAAATTTATTCTCAAAATTATTATGTGTAACATTGTGACCACTTATCAAATGGGATGCACCGCTTCCAGCACCGCATTTTTTTATTCCGTCTATCAGACTCTCTTTTAATGCTGGGTGATTAGCGAAACCCAAGTAATCATTACTGCAGAAGGCTAGGGTTGGTTTGCCATCAACCACAGTTTCCACAGAGGTCGGGCCATCAATTAATTTTCGAACGCGTCTAAGCCGTTTTTTTTCTTGGTTTTTGATTAACTCATTGAAAAGTTCTGTGTAACGTCGACTCATTTTGATCCGAGCACTTTATTTAGCGTTTTTTTCAAAGATTCCGACAAATGAACAATTTCTTCATCAGAGGTGGTGTAAGGAGGAACAACATATATTGTCTGACCTATTGGTCTCAATAATAATTCATGTTTTGCCGCCTCCCGAAAAACTTTTCTTGGAAAATGAATTCCCAAGTTTCCACCTTGAACTTCAAAGGCAAACATCATCCCAAGGTTTCTAAAATCTGCAAATCGACAATCCGACGCTACCCACTGCAACTCTTTTTTTATTTTTAGTGACAGAATCCTGTTAGCCGACAAAATCCTTTCACTCTCGAAGATATCAAGCACTGTCAAGGCAGCCGTACACGCCAATGGATTCGCTGTGTAAGTATGTGAATGCAAGAAACCTTTGGCAATATCATTTGAATAAAATGCCTGATAAATATCTTCCGTGGTCATAACCAAAGAGAGGGGAAGGTAACCACCAGAAATACCTTTAGATAAAACCAAAAAGTCAGGCCACACATTAGCCTGCTCACAGGCAAACATTGTTCCTGTTCTTCCAAAGCCAACTGCGATTTCATCAGCAATCAAATGCACACCATATTTGTCACATAGCCTTCGAGCCCCATTAACATAGGCAGCATCATACATAACCATACCGGCTGCACCTTGTACAAGAGGCTCCAAAATGACGGCGGCCAAGCGGTCATTTTTTAATTGCAAAATTTGCTCCAGTTTCTCAAGACAATAGTCTACCGTCTTTTCCTCAACATTTTTATGTCTTGAGTCAGGACCGTCCACCACATTTACTTGGTTCAACAGGTTTCCGTAAACGTCTTTATATAGCGAGATATCAGAAACAGAAAGCGCTCCTAAAGTCTCACCGTGATAACTGTTCCTCAAACACACAAACTCGTTTTTCTTTTTTTGGCCGCTATTAACCCAAAAGTGAAAACTCATTTTCAACGCAATTTCTACAGCAGATGCTCCATCCGAACCATAAAAAACATGTCCTAGATTATTTTGCGTTAATCGCGCCAACCGCTCTGACAATTCAACTACAGGTCGATGAGTAAAACCCGCCAGCATAGCGTGCTCTAGGGTATTAAGTTGCTTGGTCAATGCTGCGTTAATTTTTGTATTCGAGTGGCCAAATAGATTTACCCACCAAGAACTAATCGCGTCAAAATACCGATGGCCGTCGTAATCATAGAGCCAACACCCCTTTGCCTTTTCTAGAGCAATCATCGGAAAGTTTTCGTGATGTTTCATCTGGGTATAGGGATGCCACACGGCTTTTCGACTCCTTTTAACCCAATCGTTGGATATTTTTTTATTCATTTATCTGCTTATAACATTTAAACTATAATTCTTTAAGTATGCCTTAAATCGTTTTAGGACACATAATGACTATATCCACAACCGAGGTAATAAACCTCTACGACTTGCCGATTAACGAGCTAATGCGGCTTGCTGCAAATGAGCATTACAAGAATTTCCCGGAAGGAGATGTCGAATTAGCCACACTTTTATCCATAAAAACAGGAGGGTGTCCAGAAGACTGCGGATATTGTCCGCAAGCGGCTAGGTACAATACTGGGGTAAAAGCGGAAAAATTAATGGGAGTTGAGGATGTATTAGCCGCGGCAACGCAAGCAAAAAAAGCGGGTTCGAACAGGTTTTGTATGGGGGCAGCGTGGCGCGAACCCAAAGATAGAGATATCGAAAAAGTAGCTAAGATAATTTCAGAGGTAAAAGCTCTTGGGTTAGAAACCTGCGCCACCTTAGGAATGTTGGAAAAAAAGCATGCCAAAACACTATCGGAAGCAGGACTTGATTTTTACAACCACAATTTAGACTCTAGCGAAGATTTCTACGGTCAAGTTATTACTACCAGACAATACCAAGATCGACTCAATACAATAGAAAATGTCCGGGAGACAGGGATATCAGTTTGCTGCGGAGGAATTATTGGCATGGGAGAATCAAGGCATCAACGGGCGAAGCTTCTAGCCACTCTGGCAAACCTTGCCCCCTACCCAGAATCAGTCCCTATTAATCATCTAGTTCCAGTTGAGGGGACTCCCCTAGAAAATCAAAAGGGCGTCGAACCCATGGAATTTGTGCGGACAATAGCAATTGCGCGCATCACAATGCCTAAAGCTAGAGTTAGATTATCGGCTGGTCGAAAACAATTAAGTAAAGAAGTACAAGCAATGTGCTTTATGGCCGGAGCAAATTCAATTTTCTATGGAGACAAATTGTTAACGACTGGAAACCCGGATTATAAAGATGATCTCGCGCTACTAAATGAGCTTGGACTTAAAACCAAGGTGGTGACATCCCGTCATAGTCCTGTGCAGTAGCCCACCGTTAGTCATTTTCCCCACTCTAAAACAACCGGTTTTTTGGGACGTAAAAGATCTAGCAAGGCCTCCCCGACTGTTGGATTTAAGGGAGCTACTGGATGCCTAGAAAAGTCTGAACTTATAACACCACCCTTTTTCATCGCATATTTAGTCGCCCTAAAACCACATTGCCTGTTCTCAAAATTTATAATCGGTAGGATGTCGTGGTAGATACTCTCTGCCATATCTCTATCTCCTGCCCTGTGGTGAAGTATAACAGGTCGAATAAGATCAGGTATTAACGCTGAAGTCATAGACCCGACAGCACCAGCGTCCAAATCAGCCAATAAAGTTATGCCTTCCTCCCCATCGAATGGTCCCTCAATATTTTCTCCCCCTCTGCCGATAAGATTGCGTAGTTTCTCTGCTGCATTAATTGATTCGATTTTAAACATTTTGACCATTTCAACTTCCTTGGCCATTTTTATTAAGAAATCCACGGACAACTCGACACCTGACAGTGGCGCATCTTGCAGCATAATAGGCAAACCAACTTCTCCAACAGCTTGTACCTGTTGAAAAGTTTGTTGTTCCGAGCCCTTCAGTAGAGCACCATGGTAGGGTGGCATTAGCATTACCGCTACAGCTCCTTGCTCTTTGGCAAATTTCGCTCTTTCCACCGCAATTTTAGTTGCAAAATGGCTTATAGTTACAATTAAAGGCAACCTACCTTTTACATGTTCCAGAGACTTTTTTGTGATTTTGAGTCGTTCTTCATCAGATATTAAAAATTGCTCTGAATAGTTGGCCAGGATACATCCACCATCCACTCCTTGATCTATCATACAATCTAAAATATTCCCTACGCTTGGGTAATCCACGGCTCCGTCATCTTTAAAAGACGTAGGCACAACGGGCCAAATACCATTAAATTTTTGTTTGTTCATTTTAGTCTCCTTGAAGAAACCTTTGACTGTAGGTTAGTCTCGTTGATTGTGAAGCCAGACAAACGTTGTTCGTAAAAAAAGCCTCTGATTAAAACTTACCACATTTACTAAACATAATAGTAATATCTAACTTTACAGGGATTAGGAGTAACCAATGGAAAAAACCTTTTCATTCCGAACCGAAACTTCTGCATCAGTGGAAGTCGATCAACATAATAAACTATTAAACGAATTAGGAGCAGACGGCTGGACTCTTGTCAATGTCGTTTACAAAGCTCCTAGCCGATACAGCGACGGGAAATTTTATTTTTATTTGTCCAAGGAAAATTAACATTCATTACTGCTCTGATTAGATAAAGGCGGCAATCGTCCCTCAACCACCTGATATTTTCCAATCTCCTATTGCTTCCATTTTTAAATTATCCTTAGGACATATTGGCGGTCCGAACGACAAATATTTCTTAATCATCGTAACCTCGAAACCGCATATTTTACACTTTGCTTTTGGCCTAACCGATGCTTTGACGTTTTTTTCTTCTTTTACTAATTTAGCATGTGGATAAGGCCCAATTTGAGCCAAAACGCTTTTAAGTAAAGGCCTCAAACCCGGTCCGGCATTTGTACTCCTCATCGGCCCTTCAAGCCCTACGGCCTCTGCAATGACCCTAAACTCACGACCATGCTTGTGCTGGCAGTCGTCAATCGCGTGACATAATTCATGGGTTAATGTCTCCAAAACAAATATTGGATCATCCAAAGTAGGAGAAATATAAATTTGGTTAATTCCATCCGCATTACTTAATCTCGTCCAACATTCACCTATATGTTTAGAGCGAAGTCCGGAACTGGCAAATCCACACGACACTTTAACTGAAGGAAGTTTCAATCCTGCTCCTTTGAAAATACCCGATAAACCCTTTACAGCCATTTCCAACCAATATTCGCGGTTTGGATTAACTGATACACGATTATTGACGTCTACCATATATAGCCCTTTTTCTTCCTTAATCTTACGTGCATAAAAACAAAGTTACTTAGCCCAAAAACCAAGCCCATGCCTCCATTAGATCTCGCCTTTTTTTAAACAATTCAACCTTCTTGTACCCACTATCGCTAGATATCACCCTAGAAGTACTGGTAGCTTCCTTCACGACATCCGCTGAAATGGTGGATTGCTCGAGAGACCAATCTCTAAAAGACCTTTTAAACCCATAAACAGTATAATCCAACCCAAAACCACTCAGAACTTTTAAAAAAACACTCTGAGAAAATCTATTTCCTTGTTGTGAAGATAAAAATAACGGAAGATCAGTATCTTTTGTCTCCTCTCCCGCAAGAGTCGCTAAATGAAGCGCTCTTCTTGAGAGTGGAATTTTAAAACCGCTCAGAACTTTGTTTTCTCTACGAACACTCCAAACCCTTTTATTAATGTCGATATCTAATAATGATGTCTTTGAAACCTCATTGGCGGAACGAACCGTTAAAATCAAAAACTCAAAGGCAATTTTTATACTTCTATCTAAATCCGAATTCCTCAATCTGTTGAGAAATCCTGGGACGTCGCGGAATGGCATAGCTTTGCGGGGAGATCTGATGTTCCTTTGGATAGGCAACATATTTTTTACATTGTTTATCGTATCAAGAGCACTTATTAACCGGAGGTTTTTCGCTTGTGACCATTTTAAAATCACCGCAATTCGTTGCAAGACTCTCTTAGCTGTTTCAGGTTTTTCCGCCCACAAAGGCTCGATTGCTTTAAAAATCTCTGTCTCTCCTACGACAGAAACAGGAAGGTCTCCGAAAAACGGAAACATATATTTTTCCAACGACTTAATCCAATCCTTAGCAAGAGATCCGTGCCGACCGAATGCAGAATTTTCGTGGAGCACACGCCGGGCAGCGTCTTCAAACTTAAGACTATTGGTCAAGAGCCTAGAAATTTCAGGGCGAACTAATTTTTCTTGTTCGAGGCTCCTTCTAATGGAAGCTACCTTTTCTCTAGCTTTTTCCAGCGAACATTTAGGCCATCCTCCAAGACCTAAGTCTCTGCGTCTGCCCCTCTCCATGAATCTGAAAATCCAAGAACGCCCCCCAGTTACTATAACTTGCAAGTAAAGGCCATCTCCATCACTGTGCATGCCAGGAGACAGAGATGAAAGTTCCGATGATTTTAACTTTTTTTTCCTTCTTAAACTCATAGATATAGACCTGAAGCAGAATGCACATCCACCGCTGGACCAAGACAATACATGTCTAGACTATTGTGATGATCCAAGACTAATAATAAGTCAAAAGTGTCCGCAGAGCTAAAAATATTGATATTTTTCTGCTACTTACCTAAACTGTAGTCGGGGAAAAGTAAACTACTGGAGAAAGCTATGGACATTAAAACTGGTGCCTTGAACAACCTTAACTCAAACGTTCAAAAGTTAAACAAAGGAAGTGTTAAAAAAAAGCTTCAAAATCCTCAGTCGGTGCCTGGTCTCGACCCTCGCCAAACTCATCCCGCGAAGGTCAGGGATAAGTCTGCAATTGTCGGTATCACCATAGACACCACTGCGTAGGCAACATCAATCGAGTGATATATTCTCTGCTTCGATAAGCCTCTTCAGTGCCTGCTCTAGAACCAAACGAGACCGCCCACTACTCACCCTCAGATCCTCATGAACCTCGGCGTCATTCGGGTGACTAACTATACAGTCTTCGGAATATTTCTCAAACGCGTTCAAACTAGTAATTAAGTCGGCGAGGTGCTGTGGACATTCACACTTTATCGCGGGTGACATTGAAGCGAGCTGATGGAGTTGTTCGGAGCTGAACACCCTATCTGCAGCAATCTGATCTGACGATTTTTCAGTCCCAGCTCCACAGACACTTTTGATAGCATGTGCCACTTGCTTTTCCGTCACCGGATCCCGTAAACAAACCACGCCCATTTCTTCCATCATTCTCACAGTGTTTTTTGTTGCGATGCGGAACAGTACTACTCCACCCGATGCCG
>PAHB01000054.1 GCA_002704665.1 Pseudomonadota bacterium | reverse complement strand
AGTTTTGATGTTGTTATAGCTCAGCATAATTTGGGAATAGCTCAACAAGAAGTCCGTAGACATAATGCGGAAAATCAACCAACTGTTGATGCAATCGGGTCGCATTCTTTTGCAGACCAAGGATTTTCTAGCTTTGGAAAGTATTCCGCGCAATCAACTTCTGTTGGAATAAGATTTAAGCTACCACTTTATAAAGGTGGTGGTATAAGTTCACGTGTTCGCGAAGCGGTAGCCCTGCAGGAAAGGTCGAGACAAGATCTCGAATTGGCTCGAAGAAACTCGGCCCAAAAAACCACAGAATCTTTTCTTGGAGTTACTTCGGGCTTGGCTCGCGTTCGCGCATTGGAACAGGCGGTTGCCTCCACGCAATTACAATTAGAATCGACTAAGCTTGGACAGGAAGTAGGTGTAAGAACCGCTGTAGATGTTCTAAATGCGGAGCAGCAACTGACTGGCGCAAGAAGAAATCTTTATGATGCTGTGTACGCTACCATAGTGGCTCAGCTGGGGCTTAAAGCGGCCGTGGGACGACTTTCTGAATCAGATTTGGAGAGTGTTAACCGGCTTTTAAATTAAGCGTCTACTTTGAATATTGGTAATATTGTGCTCAATCGCCTATGAAAAAAGAAATAAATAGTCTTATTTTTTTTACCCTGCTCTATTCGTATGTAATCGTTTGTTTAGCCAGTGAACCACTAAAGTGTGGGATTAGGTCAGCGCATCCTTTGGCTACCAACGCTGGGTGTAAAATTCTGGAGCAAGGAGGAAATGCATTTGATGCCGCGGTCGCGGTGACTTCGACACTTGGGGTGGTTGAGCCCTTCTCCTCGGGGATAGGTGGGGGAGGTTTTTTTCTTTTATATGACGCCGAATCGAGGGAGACTAGCTTCATGGATGCTCGCGAAGTCGCTCCTCGAAGGTCAAAAACTTCTTTTTACGTAGATGATGGCAAGCCTTTGGGAAAGCTTTCGATTGAAGGAGCGACCGCGGCTGCAATACCCGGGATACCGGCAGCGCTGGAATTGTTAGTAAATAAATACGGGAGTATTAGTTTCAAGAACTCCTTAGCTAGTGCTATTCGAATTGCCAATCAGGGGTTCGAAGTTGATCAGAGATATATCAAATTGACGAAATATAGACTAGAACGTATTCGAAGAGACCCGGTTACCGCTAATATTTTTTTGCAAGACGGGGCGCTCCCCAAGGAGGGGTGGCTTCTCAAACAAACCGCCTTAAGCCAGACCCTTAAGCTTATTGGCGAAAAAGGCGCAGATGTTTTCTACAATGGTCAAATAGCAAAACGGATGACGAGCGCAGTTCAAGCCGGAAATGGATTCTGGGAGGAATCCGACTTGCGTGACTATAGGGTTATTTTCCGTGAGCCAATTAACTTTTTGTTTCGGGGGGCGAGGATTACAACTGCACCTTTACCATCCTCTGGTGGTTTGGTAATGGCCCAGGTTTTTCAAATTTTAGAGGGGTATAATCTCGAAACACTTTCGGAGGTTGAATTGGCTCATTTGGTAGTTGAGGCGATGAAGCGTGGTTACAGTGACCGAGCAATTTACATGGGTGATCCTCGTTTTGTGGACGTTCCAGTGGAGAAATTGGCTTCAAAAGACTACGCTCAAAAACGGCGCGAAGGGATCCGTTTAGATTCTTCTACCCCCAGCAGAAATTTATCAAAATTACACTCTTTTTCGGATGAAAGTCAGGAGACCACGCATTTTTCAATTGTTGATAAAAAAGGGAATATGGTTTCGGCAACTTTATCGATAAACGGGCTTTTTGGATCAGCCTTTACAGCTGGAGATACCGGTGTTTTATTAAATAATCATATGAATGATTTTGTGCTCGGCACCGGTATACCCAATATGTACGGGTTGGTAGGGACGGAGGCAAATCTTATTGAGCCCAGAAAGCGTCCTTTGTCCTCCATGACACCCACCTTTGTTGAAGATAAAAAAGGTATTTTAATAATTGGTACACCTGGAGGATCAAGAATTATTAGTATGGTCATTCTTGGGATACTAGATTATGTTTTGAACGAAAATGTTGATGTTGGACGGATTGTATCTAAGCCCCGGTATCATCATCAATTCATACCAGACCGAATTGAAATAGAACCCGGAGGTTTCGCCCAAAATTGGATTGACGGAATAAAGCGGAGGGGACATGAAGTGAAGATTGGCAGTCGAAAGTGGGGCAACATGCAAACAATTTTCATTCAAGCAGGCTCGAACGTCGTGTTTGGTGCTAGTGACCCGAGGGGTCGATGAGGTGTGGAGCAACTTTATTTCAAAATGTTTTGGCCTACTTTTTAGAAGTTAATTGATCCAATGAAAAGATTATATTTAGGATTTGAAAAGCAAATAGAGGAATTAGAGGATAAAATAGAGGGCCTAAAGTTTCAGGGCGACTCATCTGCGGTGGATATATCAGATGAAATTTCTGTCCTTTCTGATAAAGTGCAAAAATTAATAAAAAAAATCTACTCCAAGCTTACGGCGTGGGAGGTTGCACAAGTCGCACGGCATCCCCAGCGGCCATTTGCCCTAGACTACATTCAATCTATATTTTCAGATTTTCAAGAATTGCGTGGTGATAGGCAATTTGCCGATGACCCAGCTGTTATTGGTGGGCTGGCTAGGCTTAATTCGCAATCGGTAATGGTAATAGGACACCAAAAAGGGCGCGATACCAAAGACAAAATATTTAGAAATTTTGGCATGCCAAAGCCAGAGGGCTACAGAAAAGCTCTCCGACTGATGCGTTTAGCCGAAAAGTTTGAAATTCCAGTGATAACATTTATAGACACTCCGGGAGCCTATCCAGGGGTGGGGGCGGAGCAAAGGGGTCAGTCTGAGGCAATTGCGCGCAATCTTTATGCTATGGCAGAGTTGAATGTTCCAATCATGGTCATCATTATAGGAGAGGGAGGATCGGGAGGAGCCTTAGCTTTAGGAGTTGGGGATGCTATCCTTATGCTTCAATATTCGATCTACTCGGTAATTTCTCCAGAGGGTTGTGCTTCTATTCTATGGAAGGATGCGGGTAGAGCGGCAACAGCTGCTGAGAGTCTGGGTATAACCGCAGAGCGATTAAAAAAACTAGATCTTGTCGATCAAATAGTAAGTGAACCCGTTGGCGGTGCCCATAGGGATCCAGATGCTGTCTTTCATAATTTGCAAACTTCGATAAAAAGTAACCTTGATGTTCTGAATAGACGCTCGATCGATGATTTGCGCTTAGACAGAATGCGCCGGCTTAATCAGTATGGAAGTTTTAAAGTCTAGTAATGTATTTCCCATCAAAAAAAACAGATTCAAATGAGCAATGCTGATTGTCTTGAAGCAGTTCTGATAGACACAATACTTGCAGAAAAAATACAAGGACATAGTGTTTGCGTTGCAGTAAGTGGTGGTTGTGATTCAATCACTCTTTTGAGTATATTTTCAGGTATCGCTAAAAAATATGACATCAATATTTCGGCTTTGCATGTAAACCACCAATTGAATCCTAAATCCGATTATTGGGAAAATTTTTGTCGCCATATTTCAAAGATTCTCAACGTGAATTTTATCGCAAAAAAGGTGAAAGTAGATGTGGAAGATGGTCTTGGCATTGAGGCAGCGGCGCGTCAGGCCAGATATAAAATTTTTTCCGAACAATCACACCAGTTTATTTTTTTGGGTCATCATATCGATGATCAAATTGAGACTTTTTTCTTACAACTTTTACGGGGTGCAGGGGCTAGAGGTCTCTCATCAATGCCAAGATCGAGGGCTCCTTGGGGAAGAAATGGGCCTTATATCATCAGACCCTGGTTGCAAATAGAAAGAAGACTGATTCTAGACTATGCTCGACAAAATAGGATTACATGGGTTGAAGACGATTCCAATCGGGATGAAACATTGGATCGTAACTTTTTGCGTAGACAAGTTTTGCCTAAAGTATACAAAAAATATCCGGATTCTCGCCCAGTAATTGCGCGGAGCATAAAAAACCTCGCAGATAGTCAGACTTTGAATCAAGAGCTAGCTCGAATTGACATGGAAGCTGTCGACGACCAAAAGCCCGGGCTGAATCTTATTCACTTAAAACAATTAAATTTCCTACGAATTACCAATTTAATGAGGTATCTTATTTTTGATTATTCCGGGCAGTTCCCCTCAAAAGCTTTTCTCGATGAGGTTGTTAGGCAAATATTTGAGGCAAGAGAGGATGCGCAAATTAATTTACCTTTTAAACATTTTGTTTTTCGCCGTTACCGAAGGCGATTATTTTTATGTAATCGCGAAAGGCGCGAGTGCCCGAATTTTGTGAGATTATGGAGAGGTCAAAAAAAGATAAAACTTCCCGAAGGCAACGGTTTTCTGGTTTTTAAAACAAATTCCCATCAAGGTCTAAAATTAGAAAAGCTAAGCACAAAGCATCTTAAAATAAAATACCGAAGTGGGGGGGAGAAAATGTATGTTGGAAACTCGACCAATAGACGGAGCCTAAAAAAAATTTTTCAAGAGGCAGGTATTCCTCCTTGGATGCGAACTGACATGCCCCTTATTTTTTTGGGTGATGAGTTGATTTGGATGCCACAAATAGGATTATCTAAAAAGTTTGTTTCTCGTCGAGGGGAGCCAGCGTTGTCTTTTCATTGGGCTAGAAGTGATAGCTTGCAAAAAGGCCTATACTTTTCGAAAAAAGGAGATGATTAATGGTTCGATTGATTTTGGTTCTTACTTTTTGGTTGTTTTCAACAGTTATATACCCGACTCCGTTAGTGATTAAATTTAATCATGTGGTTGCCCAGGATACACCAAAGGGCAAAGCAGCCCTGAAATTTAAGGAATTAGCTGAAAAATATACCGATGGAACGGTAGTTGTAGAGGTCTATCCAAATAGTCAGCTTTTTAAAGATAGGGAAGAATTAGAGGCTTTGCAAATGGGAGTGATACACATGGCGGCTCCGTCTGTATCAAAATTTGGTCCAATGGGTATTCGCGATTTTGAAATTTTTGACCTTCCTTATTTGTTCCCCGACGTAGAAACCGTTCACAAGGTTACAGACGGAAAAATCGGTGCAAGATTGTTTAAAAAATTAGATAAAAAAGGATTAAGAGGTCTCGCCTTCTGGGATAATGGATTTAAACATTTTTCAGCCAATAGACCATTGCGAAAATTAAAAGATTTTCAAGGTTTAAAAATGAGAATTCAATCATCCAAGGTGCTAGAGGCGACGATGCGTCGATTGAGAACTATGCCTCAAGTCATGGCTTTCTCGGAAGTCTATACAGCCCTTCAGCAAGGTGTCGTGGATGGCACGGAGAACCCAATTTCTAATCTATACACGCAGAAGATGCATGAAGTTCAAAAATATCTCACTTTATCCCATCATGGATATTTGGTTTATGCGGTCGTTACTAACAAAAAATTTTGGGATAACTTAGATCCAAATATCCGTAATAAATTGGAGAGAGCTATTGTTGACGCAACAGCTTATGAAAGAGAGATTGCTCGAGCCGAAAATATGGCAGCTCTCGAGGCGGTTAGGAAATCCGGAAAAACAGAAATATATGAATTACCATCTGAAGAAAAAGAAGTTTGGAGAAAACGATTAATTCCGGTACACAAGAAATTTGCTGAAAAAATCGGTAAGGAAAATCTCAACGATGTTTATGAATTGCTTTCGAATATCCAATAAACGATATTATATTGAAAGAATCTAAATGTTACATGCGGTAGCTAAAAGTCTTAATCGGTTAGAGGAATTCGTTATTGTTTTCTTCATGAGCCTTGCTACCATTGTTATCTTCCTCTCAATCCTACATCGATCGCTGATGAGCGTTGATTTTCTTTGGGACTATTTGTGGTTTGTACATTTTTCTTGGGCTCAGGAAGTTTGCATCTATTCTTTTATTTGGATGGCGAAATTCGGCGCTGCATATGGTGTCCGAACCGGAGTGCATATAGGTGTAGATATTTTGGTTGCAAACGTTAACCTTGGATATCAAAGACGATTGGTGTCTCTGGCATTAATTATTGGGATTTTATTCACCGCGGTCATTTCCTTTTTAGGGGTGCGATGGGTGGGTTTTATATATTCCACAGGTCAAGTTTCCCCTGACCTTTTGTTACCTATGTGGATAGTCTACCTTTGTATCCCTTTAGGCTCGGGTTTAATGACGATAAGATTTCTTCAGGTGTTTTCGGTTTATCTAAAATCTGGGTTTTTGCCTGGACGAATTATGGAAGATAAAAAGATTTCATGACCATTCTGATTATTGTCGCTATCCTACTTGCCCTACTGCTAACGGGAACTCCAATATCTATAGCTCTGGGAGCAACAGTAATGTTGTTTATAACTATTTTTTCATCATTTGATGGAGACACAGTGAACATTTTATCCCAGCGGTTGTTCACCGGATTAGAAAGTTTTGCCATCATGGCTGTGCCATTTTTTATATTATCTGGGACTTTCTTAGTCGAAGGTGGCAGTGCGGCAAAACTTGTTAGATTTGCCAAGGCTTTGGTTGGTTCTCTTCCTGGCGGATTGGCAATTTCAGCAGTTTTAGCATGTGCTTTTTTTGCGACTGTCTCGGGATCAAGTCCAGCGACGGTAGTTGCAATAGGTTCGATAATGTTACCGGCATTAGTAAAAGAGGGATATCCAAAAGCGTTTTCTACAGGAGTAATTGCAACCAGTGGTTCGTTGGGGATATTAATTCCACCTTCTATTGTTTTAATTATCTACGCTGTAAGCACGTCGCAAAGCGCTGGAAAGATGTTTTTAGCCGGAATGGTGCCCGGGGCGCTGCTGGGAATATTACTAATAGGAATGGTTTACTTTACGGCAAAGATAAAAAAATTCCCAAGATCAGAGTCTGCATCGGTAAAAGAAATTTGGGCTGCGTTTAAAGATGCATTTTCTGGACTATTATTGGTGGTTATAGTTCTGGGCGGTATCTACGGTGGAGTTTTCACACCAACAGAGGCTGCAGCTATCAGCGCTGTGTATGCATTTTTTATTTCTGTTGTAGTTGAAAAAACGATAGGTTTGCCTCAGCTGCCCAAGGTGATTCTTAGTGCGGCGAACACAAGTTCGATGATTTTATACATAATTACTAATGCAATCTTATTTTCTTTTCTTTTAACCTCCGAGCAAATTCCTCAAGAGCTGGCACTTTGGGTAGTTGAGAACGAGTTATCACCCTATATGTTTTTGCTAGCTTTGAATATTTTGTTGTTAGTTGCCGGACAGTTTATGGAGCCAAGTGCCATAATTTTGATTTTAGCCCCCCTGGCGTTACCAATAGCGTTGCAATTAGGAATAGATCCTGTTCATTTAGGAATTATAATGACAATTAACATGGAAATAGGAATGATTACCCCTCCTGTCGGTTTGAACTTATTTGTCGCAAGTCATATTTCAAGAATGGGAATGACTAAAGTGGCAATTGCGGCTTTTCCCTGGGCTATCGCAATGATAGGATTTTTGTTTCTAATAACATTTGTACCAGAAATATCTCTCTGGTTGCCTAATTTGGTTTATGAATGATCAAAACGCCAAGCCATAGGAATCTGGAATGCTGGATTGAGGAGACGTGAGATTACATCAGCAAATCTATTGAGCTTCTTTATGTTATTATTTGAAAACAAACTTAAAAATAGGAAATTTAGTGGAACAAACACTTTCGATTATTAAACCAGACGCAGTAAAAAACAACCATATTGGTCAAATTCTCAGCAGATTCGAGGAAGCCGGTCTACGTATAGTGGAAGCAAAGATGGAGTTGCTCACCGAAGCTCAAGCTTCGGAATTTTACAAAATACACAAGGATCGGCCATTTTTCACTGATCTAATAAAATTTATGACCTCAGGCAAAGTTATGATTCAAGTGCTACAGGGAGAAAACGCGGTTCACCTCAATCGGAAAATTATGGGAGCTACTGATCCAGAAAAAGCTGATCCGGGTACCATAAGGGCAGAATTTGCGCAGTCCATCGATGCTAATGCCGTGCACGGGTCCGACTCATTGGAAAACGCAAAGATAGAAATCGCCTTTTTCTTTCCTAATGCCTGATAGATTGAGTTTCTACAAATGTTGAAGAATCTTTTGAATCTAGATTCGAGGGATTTGGAGGAATTTTTCCTTGATTTAGGGGAAAAACCATTCAGAGCCCGACAGTTAATACGCTGGATGCACAAAGAGAAACAGCAAAAATTCTCGTTGATGACGAATCTATCGCAAAATTTACAAAAAACCTTGGAGAGCAACTCTACAGTCGAAACCCCTAGGGCTATAAGTGAAAAAGTAGCTCCAGATGGCACTATAAAATGGTTGATTGAAGTAGATTCAGTTAACTCGGTCGAGACAGTATTTATCCCAGAAAAAAACAGAGGGACGCTTTGTGTTTCCGCCCAGGTAGGGTGTGCACTAGAATGTGCGTTTTGCTCTACCGGAAGACAGGGTTTTAACCGAAATTTAACAGTCGCAGAGATTGTCGGACAGCTGTGGTTTGCGTCGAAAATTTTAGATTCTAATTTAAATTTGTCTCGGACCTCGATGCAGGAAAATATCGTGCAGCCAATTAGTAATATCGTGATGATGGGTATGGGTGAACCTTTAGCTAATTATAGAAATGTCGTAAAGGCGATTCAAATTATGCTAGACGATAATGCTTACGGCTATTCAAGACGCAGAATTACTTTGTCAACCTCTGGCATTGTTCCTAGTATTGATAGATTGTTGACGGATTGTCCGGTTTCATTGGCCGTTTCACTGCATGCTCCTGACGATGATTTGCGTGATCAGTTGGTTCCTATTAACAAAAAATATCCTATTAAATCACTTATGGAAGCGTGCCTTAGGTATGCTAACAGAGCTTCAGTTACTGATGATTGTGTTGGTACAGGTGCCGATGTTTCTCGAGCCAAAGATTACATCACCTTTGAGTACGTTATGTTGGCTGGTGTAAATGATAGCACTCGACAGGCTAAGGTTTTAGCCGCACTGCTGTCAGATGTTCCTTGTAAAGTTAACCTCATCCCATTTAATCCGTTTAAGGACTCGGGATTTAAAACATCATCCCTTGATACTATCAAGAATTTTCGCGATATACTTAAGTCAAAAGGCTATGTGTGTACAATTCGTAAAACTAGAGGCCAGGAAATAGATAGTGCTTGTGGTCAACTTGCGGGAAGTTTCAAAGATAAAACGGGGAGACAAAGCCTGAACGTACCGGCTTTATAGGGAGTGTTTCCTATCATTTAAAGTTATGAAAAAAAAGTTTCCAAAGTAGGCAAAATAATTATGAAAGATCCAGGCACAGCCTTAAAATCGGAAAGACGTCGATTAAACTTAAGTTTAGCTGATGTAGCCCAAAAGCTAAAAATTTCTCACAAACAGTTAGAAGCTCTTGAGGAAAATAATTTTAAATTTTTTGCGGGTCCAGTATTTGTTCATGGATATATCAGAAATTACTCAAAGATTTTAGGTATTGAGTTCCAGCCGTTGATTGCAGCAGCAGATGAGCTTCTTTCTCCACCTTCAGAAGGAACTAAGGAAGCCGCGGACAAAGATAATGAAAACGTCCAAGAAAAAGAGAAAAATACCGATTTTGTTGTCCTGTGTTTTTTAATTTCTTTTTTGGTTTTATCTGTTGGGTTAGGTTTGCTTTTGGGGACGACAGAAACGCAACGAACAGGCTTGGAACAAATACAATCTGAGGATTTATTGGACGATACTCGTCAAAAACTACGTGATAGGAAACAAAGCGGAGACGCATTAGGAAAAAATAATGAAACAATACCGGCTGCAGAAATAAGGCCTAATGATGGTGTGCCTGTTACAGAACTAATGGAAGGTATGGGAGTAATTGTTTTGACGTTTTCTCAAGAGTCATGGGTAGAAGTGAAAAACGGTAACGGAGAAACTATTTTTGCTGAGCTAAATCCCCAAGGTGTTGACAGACAAATCATAGGTAAACCGCCCCTTTCGTTGATTATTGGAAATGCCTCCGGGGTAAGTCTGAGTTTTAACAATAATATAGTAGACTTAGCACCTCACACCCGTGTTTCGGTGGCGAGACTGGTTCTGGAGTGAAAGGTGGTCATGGCGGAAAAAATGTTTCCACATCGCAGGAATACAAAAACGGTTCTCATTGGTAATTTAAAAGTCGGTGGGGGTAATCCTATACTTGTTCAGTCCATGACAGATACGGATACAGAGGATGTTGTAGCCACCGCTAGACAGATTGAGGAACTTGCAATTGCCGGCTCAGAGATTGTGCGAATCACTGTAAATTCTCAAAAAGCAGCGGCAGCTGTTCCCAATATAAAAAATATTCTGGTAAAAAAAAATATAAGTACTCCTTTAGTGGGTGATTTTCACTATAACGGCGATAAACTACTGAAAGATAATCCTGAATGTGCGTCGTTACTTGATAAATTTAGAATAAATCCGGGAAATGTTGGATTTGGCAGCACACGGGATACAAGATTTCTTTCGATGATCGAGATGGCTTGTAAACACGAGAAGCCAATTAGGATTGGTGTTAATTGGGGAAGCTTAGATCAAAGTGTTCTAGCTAGGACAATGGACGATAATGCCTCTCGGGCGAAAAAAGCTAGTTCGAGAGAAATTATGAGAGAAGCTCTTATCAAGTCGGCACTGGAGTCTGCGTTTAAAGCTAATGCCTATGGGTTGCCCAACGATAAGATTATTCTTTCGTGTAAAGTTAGCGATGTACAAGATTTGATCGTTATTTATCGTGAATTGGCGAAAAGTTGCAGCTTTCCGCTTCACTTGGGATTAACCGAGGCGGGAATCGGTTCTAAAGCAGTAGTGGCGTCCACCGCGGCATTGTCAATCCTCCTGCAAGAAGGAATTGGCGACACTATCAGGATTTCGCTTACTCCGGAACCAAATGGTGATAGATCTCGAGAAGTGAGGGTAGCGCAAGAAATATTACAAACAATGGGAATCAGATCATTTGTGCCTCTTGTTGTTTCGTGTCCCGGTTGTGGGCGAACCTCGAGTGTTTTTTTTCAAGAATTGGCAGAAAAAATACAGGAGTTTTTAAGACTGAAGATTGCGGTTTGGAAACATAAATATCCAGGAGTTGAAGAAATGAAAGTTGCTGTAATGGGTTGTGTAGTGAATGGTCCTGGTGAGAGCAAGCACGCTAATCTTGGCATCAGCCTGCCGGGAAACGGAGAAGTGCCGGTGGCACCAGTATACGAAAATGGACAGAAAACGGTAACGTTAAAAGGCGATAACATTGCTGAGGATTTTCAGGAAATTATTTCAAAATATGTTGAACGAGAATACCTAGATAATCGCACAGCGAATACCAAATAATAAATCAAGAATATAATTAATGGATTCTATAAGAGCAGTGCGAGGAATGAATGACATACCCCCTGAAAAGGAAGCGGTGTGGAATCACCTTGAGGAAGTAGTAAGGGAAGTAATGGTTATTTTTGGCTACGGTAATATACGGACCCCGATAGTCGAAAAAACGGATCTTTTTACCCGTTCGCTTGGCGAGGTTACCGATATAGTTGAGAAAGAAATGTATACATTTAAAGACCAAATGAATGGCGAAAGCCTCACACTTCGGCCAGAGGGTACAGCAGCCTGCGTGAGAGCCGTTATTCAACACAATCTTGTATACGGCGGAGGCAAAAGGCTTTGGTATATGGGGCCTATGTTTAGGCACGAAAGACCGCAGAAAGGAAGATATCGACAATTTCATCAATTAGGTGTCGAAGCAGTTGGTTTTGACGGATATGAAGCTGACACAGAGCACTTACTTATTAATAACAAGCTATGGCAAATGTTGGAAATTTCAGATCTTCAGTTAGAAATAAACTCGCTAGGTAATCTCGAGACAAGAGAGGAATATAAAAAAGCTTTAGTCAAATATTTAAGGAATCACTTGGAATCCATTGACGAAAATTCAAGGAAGAGATTAGCAACCAATCCGTTAAGAATATTGGATAGCAAAGATGCAAACACCAGAGAAATTGTTTCTAATGGACCAAAGATTATAGACTATTTAGATAAAAATTCTCTTAACCGTTTTGATTCTATCAAAAAGACACTTGATAAAATGGGTGTGGGCTACACTGTTAATAATTACCTTGTTCGGGGGCTGGACTACTACAATGATTTGATTTACGAGTGGACCACCGAATCTTTGGGGTCGCAGGGAACGGTCAGCGCGGGTGGTCGATATGACGCACTTTGCTCGCAAATTGGTGGGAAGGATACCCCCGCTTGTGGCTTTGCCGTCGGCATGGAGCGCGTTATTGAGCTCCTTATGTTAAAAGAAATCCCTCCAAAGGTTAACTCTATTGATGTTTATATGATTTTTGATGGACAGATTGCTCGAGAATATGCATGGTATGCTGCCTCTCTTCTGAGGGAGGAGGGGGTCAGTGTTGTTTTTAACTATGATTCTGGGAGCTTCAAAAGTCAGATAAAACGAGCCGACTCAAGCGGAGCTGATTATGCAATTATTATCGGTGAGGATGAGGCAGCGAGCGAATTAGTGTCACTTAAGCCCCTTAGAAGTAGAACTCCTCAAGAGTTATTAACGTTAAAAAATGCAACAAAAAAAATAAAAAGTGAAAAATTCGGAGTTAAGGAAAAAAATTTATGAATAGCATTGAAGATCAGGAAAAAATAGATGCAATTAAGGCTTGGTGGAAAACATATGGCAATCAAGTTTTAATTCTGGTTGCAACCGTAAGTATTGGCCTGGGAGGTGCTTCACTTTGGGGACAGTATAAACACAAGCAATCTGTGCAAGCAGCCTATATTTATAGCGAATTAGAAGAGGTGGTAAATAACGGGAGTCTCGATGAGGCCACGGAAATTCTAAGAAAGATCATCGATAGCCATGGAACGACGATATATGCTAATTTCGCAAGATTGAAAGTGGCTCGGCTAGCGCACCAAAAAGGCGATTTCGCCCAAGCTGAGGAGTATATAAGGCATGTGGTTTCAAATAGTTCGACCGATCATACAAACGCGTTGGCAAAAATTAGGTTGGTCTCGGTGCTAATTGATCAAAAAAAATATGATGACGCTTTAACATTGATCAGTGAAATTGATGATGTGTCATTTGAATCATTGGTTGCTGACCTTAAATCTGATCTGCTCTTTCAAAAAAAGGACTACGATGGAGCTATATCCTCTTCGAATGAGGCGCTGACGGGTGGTAACTCTACAAATTCATGGAAAGGGATTATTGAAATGAAAAAAGATTCTATGGAAAGTTTAAGATGAGTACAAATTTCCCTATTAAAGTAATTGCTGGATTTGTTTCTTTGATTTTTATATTTGGTTGCGCGTCGAAGGGATCGGAAATTCCTCCCCTCAACAAGTTAAATTCTCCTTTAGTAGATATTGGTATTAATTGGGAAAAATCAGTTGGAGACCCTGGAGCATATCAATTTGTACCGGCACGATATGACGATTTGTTATGTGGTGCGGGACTGGAGGGAAAAATTTCTTGTTTTAATTCTGAAACGGGAAAATTAGTTATTAAGATAAATGCTGGTCGACAACTCGCCGGTGGGGTAGGGCTATCAGATCAGATTCTCATAGCCGGGACTGTGAGGGGCGAGGCTTTAGCGGTTAACATCAAGAGTGGCGAAATTTTATGGCAAACAATGATCAATAGCCAAATACTTGGACCAGCAAAAGTAACGGGCGAAATGATAGTTGTAAGAGGGGGGAGTGGTGACATTTTAGCCTTAGATAGAGGAGACGGAAAAGTTTTATGGAGGTATGAGGTTAGCCAACCTGCGTTAATATTGAGGTCAAATTCAACCGTATCGGCTGATGGCGAGGGGAACATCGCTGTAGGCTTGGCAGATGGTCGTTTGGTTTTATTAGATTCATCTGGCGGAGAGGTTAAGTGGGATGTGGTTGTTGCTCAAAAAACAGGTACGAATGAATTAGAAAGAATGTCAGATGTAGTCGGATCTCCTCTTATCGATAATCAAACAGTCTGCGCTATAGCACTCAACGGTAATGTTGCATGCTACGAAAAAGATTCGGGAAGGCGAATATGGGCTCGAAAAGCTTCTAGTTCGAAAGGTCTTGGTGGAGGAGATAAAGATATTTTCTATACAAATGAGTCTGACTTCATCATTGCATTAGAGAAATCGACGGGCACCAGCATTTGGAATCAAGAGACACTCTACAAGAGAAATTTAACTGCTCCGTATCTGCACAAAAATTGGATTTTGGTCGGAGACTCAGAGGGTTTTATTCACGTCCTTTCACGAGCTGACGGTAGGGTTCTCGGGAGGAGATTAATCGATAAGAGTGGTTTCGCTGGGCCGGTTATCGGAAACGGAGATGCTGTTTACCTGCAATCTGTAGGGGGGCGAATGTACTCATTATCTGTGATTGTGAATTAAAATCTTGGAAATGTTCACTAAATCGATAGTATTGGTGGGACGTTCGAACGTTGGAAAATCAACATTATTCAACAGATTGACTAAATCTCGTGACGCAATTGTTGGGAAAAGAGCTGGTCTCACTCGAGACCGGCATTTTGGTTTTTTTAATTCTGACCAAAAAAAACATATTGTTATTGATACAGGTGGCTGGGAGGAGGCTCAATCAGAGAGTGTGGAATCGGATATGGTAAAACAGACCGTTCAGGCGGTTGTGGAAGCCGATACAGTTTTTTTTATGGTTGATGCTCGAGCGGGATTATTGCCGAGAGATATCGAGATAGCATCCAATTTGCGTCGACTGGGTAAAATCGCAATTTTAGTTGTTAACAAAGCCGAGGGTTTGGACAGTGATCTGGCTTTGAGTGAGTTTTCGGCTTTGGGATACGGAGACCCATTAATTATCTCAGCTCTACATGGAGACGGAATTTTCGAATTAATGAACCGTATAAGCGAAGGAGGAGAAAGTTGCGATCTTCCTGAGTTGGAAATAAAAAATAAAGGTAAAACAAAAATTGCTGTTATCGGAAAGCCGAATGTTGGCAAATCTACCCTAGTTAATTATTTGTTAGGCGAAGAAAGACTGATTACTAGGGACGAGCCCGGGACTACCAGAGATTCGATTTTTGTTGACTTCTCCTACAGAAAAACAGACTACCTTTTAATTGACACTGCCGGAGTCAGGAAAAAGTCAAAAGTCGTTGATGATGTGGAAAAGTTTTCGGTCATAAAAACCCTACACTCGATAAATATAGCGGACGTGATTATTCTAACAATTGACGCTTCATCAGGGCTCTCCGAGCAAGATGCTCGTCTGGGAGGATATGTTTTTGAAGCTGGCAAAGCTTTGGTTGTAGCAGTTAATAAATGGGATATTCTTTCCAATCTAGAGAAAAAGTTTTTCAAAGATACTATTCAGGAAAAATTAAAATTTCTTAGTTTTTCGGATACAGTCTATATTTCTGCTCTTACTGGTGTTGGTGTAAATCAATTATTGAGAGGTGTGCAGACTGCCTTTAAAGCAGCCACGACGCATTTATCCTCGGCTCGGCTTAACCGGGTTTTGCGGGATGCCGTGGAACGGCAGTCTCCTCCTATGTCCGGGCGTTATAGGCCCAAGCTAAAATTTGCCCATCAGGGAGGCACAAGCCCACCTCGGATCATAATACATGGCAATGGACTGCAAAAAATACCAAATAGTTACCGACGTTTTCTTCAGAATTTTTTTATAGAAAACTTCGCTCTAAAAGGAACTCCGGTCAAGTTAATTTTTCGAAGCTCTGAGAACCCTTATGCACGTTAGGTAAAAAAATTATACAGTTCTAGAATTAGGTTGTGGGATCCATTACTGTGTTAGTATCGGGTCAACGTTCAAGTCGAACTAGGAGAATGAATATGACGGGGAAAGGACAATTACTGCAGGATCCATTTCTTAATCTATTGCGCAAGGAAAGGGTCTCAGTTTCCATCTACTTGGTTAACGGAATTAAGTTGCAGGGTCATATCGACTCTTTCGATCAATACGTTATTTTATTAAAAAATACAGTCACACAGGTAGTTTACAAACATGCTATCTCTACAATAGTTCCAGCTAAATCAGTAAATTTGCCCTCGGAGTAGCTCTTTGAAAAGTAATGCTAGCCAAAGCAATCGTCCCAGTGCCGTGGTCGTTGATCTTAACGGATTTCATTTTGGGAAAAAAATTCCAAATGAAGCCACAAGTTTGGTGACGAGCGCCGGTGCTTTAGTGACTGCATTGGTCGGAGGGCGCTGTGACCGTCCCAGCCCAGACATGCTCGCGCGGAAGGGAAAAGTTATAGAGATAAAAGAAATTGTCAACAATAATAACGCTAATGTGGTAATTTTTAATCATGAATTGTCACCGGTGCAGCAAAGGAACCTTGAGAGGTTTATCGGAGTGAGAGTGGTTGATAGATCTAGCCTCATTTTAGATATTTTTGCACAAAGGGCCAAGAGTCACGAGGGAAAGCTTCAGGTTGAATTAGCGCAACTGGAATATTTATCGACGAGGCTAATCCGCGGATGGACCCACCTAGAACGGCAAAAGGGAGGGATTGGTTTAAGAGGTCCGGGAGAGAGCCAACTAGAGACTGACCGCCGATTAATAGGAAAAAGGATTAAGTTGCTGAAAAATCGGATCGAGTCCATTGTACGTAGACGCAAAACGCAGAGAAGGTCTAGAAATCGTAATCGTGTGCCAGTGGTTTCGCTTATCGGATATACAAACACGGGAAAATCTACAATGTTTAATAAATTAACGAGGCAATCTACCTATGCGGCGAATCAGTTATTTGCAACTCTTGATACAAAAACACGCAAATTAAATAACTCTTACGATAAAACAGTTTTACTATCTGACACCGTTGGATTCATAAGAGATTTGCCGCACACCTTGATTGCAGCTTTTCGCGCGACCCTAGAGGAAGTCGTGAGCTCAGACTTGCTTATACATGTTGTAGATAGCGGATGTGACGACAAACAACTTCAAATGGACTCTGTCAACAAGGTCCTTTTTGAGATTGGGGCACAGACAGTGCCGCAATTAGTTGTTTTCAATAAAACTGATTTAACAAGGTTAGATATCGGAATTAAACGACATCCTTGTGCTAAAATCGAAAACGTGAGGGTTAGCGCAAAAAACGGATTGGGACTTGATGACCTTAGGCAATGCATAAACGAACTTTTGTTCAATGCAGCACCTGACCAACTGGAATTGCAAAGTCCTAGGCTAACCTATTCTTAAAACTGTAAATATTGAAAGATTGAAATGGCTTTAAATGATCCAAATTGGGGAAAAAATGGTGGAGGCGGCGATGGGCCTCCGGATTTAGATGAATTGTGGAGACGGCTGAATAGTCGATTGGGTGGCACCTTCGGAAAAGGGGGGGGGGATTCGGGAGGAGGTAGTGGGCTTCCGAGTGCATCCGGCATCCGTCTTGTTATTTTGGTGGTGGTTCTACTTTGGGCAGGCAGCGGCTTCTATATTGTTGATGCAAGTGAACGCGGAGTTGTTTTGATGTTTGGAAAATATTTGGAAACTACCGAGCCAGGGCCTCGTTGGCATTGGCCTTGGCCTGTTCAAACTGCGGAGGTTGTAAATGTATCTCAGGTATACACGATTGAGGTGGGATACCGTAATTCCGCGCGTACAAAGGTTCAGGACGAAGCATTGATGTTAACTGACGATGAGAATATCGTTGATCTCCAATTTGCTGTGCAGTACGTAAAAGCAGATCCTGAAAGTTATCTTTTTTATGACCGAAACCCCGATAGAACCGTTAAGCAGGTTGCGGAATCAGCAGTAAGAGAAATTGTAGGTAAAAGTAAAATGGACTTCGTACTGTATGAGGGAAGAGAAGAAATAGCGGTTAATGCGAAAACGTTGATGCAAAAAACGCTTGACAGGTATCGTACAGGTATAGTTGTCAGTCAGGTTACGATGCAAAATGCTCAACCACCAGAGCCAGTACAAGCGGCTTTTTCGGACGCGGTCAAAGCCAATCAAGACAGGGAGAGACAAATTAATGAGGGACAAGCGTACCGAAATGATGTGGTTCCTAAAGCGGAGGGTACTGCTGCAAGATTATTAGAAGAGGCTGAGGCATATAAGCAGAGAGTGGTGGCAGCGGCTGAAGGTGAGGCTTCACGGTTTGAACAAATCGTAGCAGAATATAAAAAAGCACCGAGAGTTACGCGAGATCGATTATATCTAGATGCCTATGAAGAGGTTCTGAGTAATTCGACTAAGGTCTTTATAGATCAAAAAGCTAATAGCAACTTATTGTTTCTGCCACTCGACAAACTTATAGGCGGTGGTTCTTCGGTAGGGGGCGGTAACTTTAGTGTAAGGAACCGGGAAAATTTTGACATTCCCTTAACTTCAGACAATAACAGAGACCGCGATGCATTACGGACCCGTGACAGGGAGGTGAGATGATGACTAAAACTAATGCGCTCATACTTTTTCTTCTTTTGGTTTTGGTGGTTGTCAGCCAGAGTTTATTTACTGTCGATCAAAGGAAACAGGCTATTGTTTTTAGGTTAGGGGAGGTTGTCAGTATAAAAGAAGTTCCTGGCCTTTTTTGGAAGGTTCCCTTAGTCGATAACGTTAGATATTTTGATATACGTGCGTTGACGGTTGATCCGGAGGAACCAGAGAGGTTTTTGACCAGTGAAAAAAAGAATGTTTTGGTTGATAGTTTTGTGAAATGGCGAATTGTTGATGTGAAGCAATATTACATTTCTGTGGGTGGCGATGAGCAAAGGGCACGTATAAGACTTTCCCAAACTGTGAATGATAGTTTGAGAGCAGAATTTGGTAAGCGTACCGTTCTCGACGTCATATCCGGTGAGAGAGACCAAATAATGGAAACCATGCGCGAAAAAGTCGATGTAGATGCAAGAAAGATTGGAGTTGAAGTTTTAGATGTTAGGCTTAAACGGGTGGACCTTACTCCGGATATTAGTGAGGCGGTTTTTAGGAGAATGGAGGCAGAGCGAAAACGAGTAGCCAATGAACTTAGATCGCAAGGTTTTGCGGAGGCTGAGAAAATACGGGCTGAAGCCGACAGAGATAAAGAGGTGATAATTGCGAGAGCATATCGGGATGCACAAAATGTTAAAGGACAGGGAGACGCAACCGCTGCCTCAACCTACGCTAGTGCTTTTGAAAAGGACACAGAATTTTATTCTTTTTACCGAAGTTTGGAGGCTTATAAGCAGAGTTTTCGAGAGAAAAGCGATGTGATGATCATTGATCCAGAGTCTGAGTTTTTTAAGTATCTGCGATCTTCCAAGCCGCGTCGGTAATGATTGCTAAAATTTGAAAAAAAATGTTTTTCTAGCTCTATCCTATACATATGGATCCTATCTCGGGCAGTCTCGGTGTGCTGGTGGCGGTTATTTTAATTTTCGAGGGAATTTTTCCATTCGTCTCGCCCAGCTTGTGGAAAGATATGTTTAAGAGGCTTGTTAAAATGAGTAATGGTCAAATTCGCTTTATAGGGCTTAGTTCGATGCTGTTCGGTGTTGTCTTGCTTTATATTTTTTCT
>PAHB01000053.1 GCA_002704665.1 Pseudomonadota bacterium | reverse complement strand
CCTATATTGTGCAGTAATTGTAAAACGAGTTGATGAACAAACAAGGGCTAAAACAAGTATCAATGATCTTTTGCGAGACGACTAAACTCGGTTAAAGAGGGAAAAAATGTCATCAAAGGTATTAAATCTAACTAAAAATCTGATAAGGTGCCGATCGGTCACGCCAGACGACGTAAATTGTCAAAAGCTTATTGCCGATCGTCTTCACAAAAGAGGGTTCTTGGCAACACATCTTAGATTTGGCGGCGTTGATAATCTCTGGCTCAAACGAGGCAATAAAACGCCCTTAATTGTATTTGCTGGACACACCGACGTTGTTCCTCCTGGGCCTATTCACGAATGGACCTCTGACCCGTTTGAACCAACCGAGAAAAATGGCGAATTAACTGGAAGAGGTGCTGCAGACATGAAATCATCCATTGCAGCCTTTGTAATAGCCGTGGAGGAGTTTCTAGAGTCCAACGCCAATCCAGAGGGGTCTATAGCCCTATTGCTGACTTCAGATGAAGAAGGTCCTGCTATTGATGGAACCGTAAAAGTTGTTGAATGGTTGAAAACAAAAGGGGAGGTAATAGATTTTTGTGTTGTTGGAGAACCAACCTCGTCAGATAAACTTGGAGATACTATTAAAAATGGGCGTCGAGGATCAATTTCCGGTGAATTAACGGTATTTGGGTTGCAGGGGCACGTTGCTTATCCCCATTTGGCACAAAACCCTATTCACTTAATGGCTCCGATTATTACCGATCTGACGGATATTCAGTGGGATCAGGGCAATGAGTTTTTTCCGCCCACGACATTTCAGATTTCGAACTTAAACGCTGGGACCGGAGCAACCAATGTTATCCCCGGAAATGCTAAACTTTCTTTTAATCTTCGATTTTCCCCAGCTACATCCACAGAAAAAATTAAAGATATTATTGAAAAAGTTTTACTTAATCACGGTGTCAAATATCAATTAAACTGGAAAGTAAACGGTCAACCGTTTTTAACAAAACCAGGTAATTTTGTTGGCATAGTGAAACAAAGCATAGCCGAAGTAACAGGGGTTCAAGCAAAACTATCCACCACAGGCGGGACTTCTGATGCCCGTTTCATATCTACAATATGTGATCAGGTGATTGAGTTAGGTCCAATTAATAAAACTATCCACCAAGTGAACGAAAAAATTAACATCAATGATCTAGAAAGGCTGGTAAAAATTTACAAGGGTATATTATCTGGATTACTCGATGGATGATTACGTTGACAAATTCGACACCATCAGGGATCTTTTAAGATACGCGATAACAAGTTTCAGCGATGCTGAGCTTCACTTCGGTCATGGCACCGATACACCACTAGACGAGGCTGTTTACCTGATTTGTTATCAGTTAGGGCTACCATCTGAACAATTTGACCACTTTTTAGACGCCAGGCTCACGAAGAAGGAGGTTATAAAACTACACGACTTAATTAATTTAAGAGTTTCATCTAGGAAACCAGCTCCGTATTTAACCAATGAGGCTTGGCTCTACGGCTTTAAATTTTTTGTTGACGAAAGAGTAATTATACCACGATCCCATATAGCTGAATTATTAGTGGGCGGATTAACTCCTTGGATTAGTTACCCCCAAAACATCCATAATATCCTTGATCTCTGCTGTGGATCGGCTTGTCTAGCGATAATAGCTGCTGAAAATTTTCCAAACGCAGTTGTTGACGCTACGGATATTTCACAAACCGCTCTAGACGTAGCAAAAATAAATATTGAAAATTATCATCTGTCAGACAAAATCACGCTATACCATGGGGATTTATTCGCCTCTCTTCCAAAAGAAAAAAAATATGACATAATCATTGCCAATCCGCCTTATGTCTCAGCATCAAAAATGAAAAATCTCCCGCCCGAATATTTAGCTGAACCCAAATGTGCTCTAGCTTCAGGAGCAAAGGGCTTAGATCATATAACTGATATTCTACAGTCAGTAGGAAAGTATTTATCCAACAGGGGACTACTATTCATGGAAATAGGTTCTTCAGCCGAATTAATGGAGGCAACATTTAACAAACATCCATTCACTTGGATCAATACTCCAACAAATGAAAACACGGTTCTGATGTTGGAATCAGGAGGTATTCCCGAGAATTAAGGTTTATTCGGAAATTATTTTTTTTATTTTAAGGATTTCTGTTTTCTCAAGCTCGATTCCTTTCCCCTTGGATAATGTTTTTGGAAGGTTTATGATTCCCATCCGCACTCTAACCAATCGGGTAACTTGATAATTAATAGCCTCAAACATCCTTCTGACAAAGCGGTTTCTCCCCTCTAGCGTTATAACTTTATACCAAACATTATTACCCCCGCCACGTTGGAAAGAAATGCTTTGAAACCTTCCAATACCATCGACCAAATACATTCCGGACTTTAAGGATCCGAGCTCTTCATCATTTAGAACGTCATTAGTTCTTACCATGTATTCTCTTTGCACATTAAACCGGGGGTGCATGAGATTGTTGGCAAGCTCTCCAGATGTTGTAAAAATAAGCAGTCCGCTAGTATTAAAATCAAGCCGCCCCACCGAAACCCATTTTCCAATCTTAATTTTAGGTAAATTATCAAAAGAGGTTTTTCGTCCAGCGGGGTCGTTTCTCGATACAATTTCACCCTCAGGTTTATTGTAAATCCATACGCGGGGAATCGATGTCCAGACCGAAGACTTTATCTTTTTATTATTTATTGTAACAATATCGTCTTTTGAGATGCGTTGACCAGCGATAGCAATTTTGCCGTTCACTTTGACGCCACCAGCAACAATCAAGTTATCCATATCGCGCCTTGACCCGAGCCCGGCATGTGCCAGAAATTTTTGTAATCGCAATGATTTCATATTTCACTTGGGGATGACTAAATTAACGATCAAACCATCGATAGGATTTCATTTTATAATCACCCGATCCCTAAATGCCTGGGCAATGACGCTGGCGTCTGAGTACTCGAGCTCTCCTCCAACAGGCAAACCCTTAGACAATCTTTTCCCACTTATTCCGTTTTTTTGCAGTAATTGATTTATATAGTGCGCGGTGGCATCTCCCTCGCTAGTAAAACTCGTTGCTATGATCACCTCCGAGGGTGATAAATTGTCGAGCCTTCCAAGAAGTAAATCTAAACCAAGTTCTTTTGGCCCCACTCCGTCAAGTGGTGACAATTTACCCATTAAAACAAAATAAAGTCCTGTATAAGCTCGAGTCTGCTCAATGACCGCAACATCAACAGGCATTTCAACTATACAAAGTTTGCCAGTGTCTCTTTTCTCAGAGGCACAGATTTCACAAATTGTATTTTGTGTCAATGTATTACAGCTTTCACAATGTCTAACCGACGATAATGCCCTATTTAAATATTTAGCGAGATTTGCCCCTCCCTCTTTATCCTTTTGTAACACATGATAAGCCATTCTTTGAGCGCTACGTGGCCCTACTCCCGGAAGGCACCTAAGAGCATCAATTAGCTGTTGTATATACAGTTCAGGCATAAAGTGCCAACCGACAAGTTTTATAACCAACCATAAGTCTTAGAATATTTTTTTAAAAAGGCAATTTCATCCCAGGAGGAAGAGTCATACCTCCAGACACATTAGCCATTTTTTCTTGGGTATAGGATTCGACTTTCCGCACGCCATCATTAAAAGCGGCAGCCACCAAGTCTTCCAACATTTCTTTATCATCACCTAATAAAGATTCGTCAATTGCAATTTTTTTTACATCATACTTTCCGGTCATGATAATAGTCACAAGACCGGCCCCTGCACTCCCAGTAATTTCTTTGTTAGCAATTTCATCTTGGGCCTTTTTGAGATTTTCTTGCATCTCTTGAGCTTGTTTCATGAATCCACCTAATTGCCCCTTTAACATATCAGCTTCCTTTATTTTTTTTTGGTTGTACGCTTTCTTCTATAATAGTCGCATCAAAATGCCTTATCAAACTTTTCACAGATGGATCGGTTTCAAGTGAATTTATAGCTCGATTTTTTGTGTTGCGTTTGTGCTCGTTTTCTGTTTTTAAAGGAGTATTCGCTATTGTTGCTATATTGAGTTTAACCTTGATTTTTCTTTTCAAATTTTTTTCAAGAGCAATGTGAAATTTTTTTATATAAGAATCGTTTAATAAGTTAGCGAATTCATTCGGAACAACGAATTCCAGCAAGTTATCTGTACAGGATTTTAGTTCACAGTTGCTAGCAAGCATTCCTGCCATTCCTCCAAGTTTTAGTTGTTTAACAAAAGGAGCCCATTGATTAGGGCTAATTCGGATATCTAAAGGTTCTCCAGTGTTTTTTTCTTCAATTATCTTTTTTTTTTCTACTTTTTTTTGCTCAACTGGTTTTTGACTATAAGAGCCTCTTTCCTCCGGTTTGAATGCATGCATCCTAAGAACTACCATACTAAATCCAGAAAATTCATCAGGAGCCCACTCAAAATCTCTCCTCCCATGAATAGCTATCTGATACATGAGCTGCAACTCTTCTGGATCAAAGCGATTTGAAAGTTCGATCAGCTTATCTTTTTGTTCCAAACTATCATCGAGCGCGGTGGGAAACTTTTGCAAAATACTCATTTGTGTTATCGAGGTAGCGAGACTAGCCAAAACTTGATCAAGAGGTGCACTACTATCTAGGATTTCTGTAGTGGCTAACATCAATTGCTGCCCATCCCCTTCGGCTAATGCCTCCAGCAGCCTAACTAACTTGCCAGTATCTAAACCTCCTAGCATGTCAGTAACCACCTTTGTAGAAATGTGACCATCACCTAACGCAATAGCTTGGTCTAATAGCGATAATGCATCCCTCATGCTGCCGTCCGCCGCTATCGCTATTTTCGATAATGCTTCACTGCTAAATTCAAGCTTTTCATCACTTAAGATTGTTTCTACTTGACCCGCAATACTCTTCGGATGAATTTTTTTTAAATTAAGTTGCAAGCACCTTGACAAAACGGTTACCGGTACTTTTTGCGGATCCGTCGTTGCTAATATAAACTTCACGTGGGCCGGTGGCTCTTCCAAAGTTTTTAACATGGCGTTAAACGCCGATTTAGATAACATGTGAACTTCATCAATTATAAAGACCTTAAATCTCAGCGAAGATGGCGCGTATAGCGCACTATCAAGCAACTCGCGCATATTATCGACTTGCGTATTGGAAGCAGCATCGAGCTCAATTACGTCAACAGCACGTCCCAGATTAATTTGCTCGCAAGCAGAACAATTACCACATGGCTCTGATTTAATTCCTTCGAAACAATTCAAGGCTTTTGCAAGAATTCGAGCTAAGGACGTTTTTCCGACACCTCGAGTCCCAGTCAAAAGCCAAGCGTGATGAAGACGATTTTGTTCAAGTGCATTTTTCAGTGTTTTAACAACATGCTCTTGCCCCACTACAAAATCAAAACGTTTAGGTCTCCATTTTATTGCTAAAGCTTTTGAAGTCATTGAATATTTCCACTTTTATAATCCTAATTCTAGATATTTATCGGGGCACTCGAGCGATAAAGCGATGGCTGCTTCTTTTCAGATCTGACCAGGTTAGCAAAATCTCCCGATGCCCCGAAAACCCTGATGTGACAATATTATCGATTAAAACTAATTAACTTGTTCATTCTATAATTACAGGAATTTTGTCAATTTTCTTACGCCATTGCTCGGGACCTGTTTGATGAACCGACACACCTTTTGAATCCACTGCGACCGTGACCGGCATATCTCTAACTTCAAATTCATAAATAGCCTCCATTCCAAGATCCTCAAATGCAACAACCCTTGACGATTTAATAGCTTTGGAAACTAAAAATGCAGCACCACCAACAGCCATAAGATAAACCGCCTCATGTGACCTTATGGCTTCTATGGCGATCGGCCCTCTCTCAGCTTTTCCGATCATTCCCAAAAGTCCTGTTTTCCCCAACATTAAATCAGTAAATTTATCCATCCGGGTTGCAGTTGTTGGGCCAGCCGGTCCAACAACTTCATCTCTAACCGGATCTACCGGACCAACATAATAAATAAACCGGTTTTTAAAATCGACCCCTTCAGGTAGATCTTCCCCGCGTTCTATAAAATCTTTTATTCTTTTATGTGCAGCATCCCTTCCCGTAAGGATTTTACCGTTTAACAATAGTGTATCTCCAGGCTTCCAATTTTTTATTTGTTCTTTCGAAACCTTTGAAAGATCAATTCGCTTGGCTTCTGCCGATGGGCTCCACGTAACACTTGGATAGTCGTCAAATGAAGGTGGCTCCAAATCAACTGGCCCACTCCCATTTAGCGTAAAGTGGACATGCCGGGTAGCAGCACAATTAGGTATTACAGCGACCGGCAAGGAGGCGGCATGCGTTGGATAATCTTTGATTTTTACGTCGAGAACTGTCGTAAGTCCACCTAAACCCTGAGCACCTATTCCTAACGCATTCACTTTCTCGAAAATTTCAAGCCTCAGCTCTTCTAATTTATTAGCCGGACCTCGCTCAATCAAATCGTTTATATTAATCGGTTCCATCAAAGATTCCTTGGCGAGAATCATCGCCTTTTCCGCACTTCCCCCAATACCGATACCTAGCATACCCGGAGGACACCAACCGGCACCCATTTTAGGTACCGTTCCAACAATCCAATCGGTAACACTATCCGAGGGATTTAGCATTACAAATTTTGCTTTGTTCTCCGACCCACCCCCTTTTGCAGATACGGTAATATCTAACGTATTGCCCGGAACAATCTCGGTATGGATAACAGCAGGCGTATTATTTTTGGTATTTGTTCGACTACCTGCCGGATCTCTTAAAATGGAAGCACGCAATTTATTATTTGGATTAAGGTACGCCTGTTTTACCCCTTCATTGACCATATCGTCCAATGAAAAAGAATCATCCTCCCACTTGATTCCCATGCCTACCTTTAAAAAAATAACAACAATTCCCGTATCTTGACAAATAGGCCTTTTCCCTTCTGCACACATTTTTGAATTTGTTAAAATTTGAGCCATCGCATCTCTTGCCGGCTGTGATTTTTCCTTACTATATGCTGCACCAAGCGCCTTAATATAATCCACTGGGTGGTAGTACGAAATATACTGAAGAGACTCTGCCACACTCTGAATTACGTCTTGAGACTTTATGCGATTCATTTTTCAAAACCTTTTTTAATTATATTATTCAAAATTTTAATAAATTTTTTTAAACCTGTTAATAACTTTTTTTTATTGGTTTACCTACAATAGTTATAGAGTATAACCGCTATTTATTCGTATATCTCCTCCACTAATTAGTGTTAGTCTTGGGTAATAGAAAATTTAAAGTAACTAATTTGAACTTGGAGATTCGATCACATGAGTACAATAGATTCGATCTTAAAAGAAACAAGGGTTTTCAAAACCCCGACAAAGTTTAAACATACCGCTAATCTGTCCTCCATAGAAGAGTACAACCATTTATTAAATGAAGCAAAAAGTGACTACGAGGGATTCTGGGCTCGTCTTGCTAGAGAAAATATTGGGTGGAACAGTCCGTTTACGAAAATACTAAACTCCGATAATGCTCCTTTTTTTAGATGGTTTGAAGATGGAAAGTTAAATGTCTCTTGGAATTGTTTAGACCGTCACCTGGCGACACAACCGAATAAAGTCGCGATAATTTTTGAAGCTGATGACGGTAATATTACTAAGGTAACCTATAAACAGCTTTATCACCGGGTGTGTCAACTGGCAAACGGACTTATGCAAACCCTTAAAATTAATCCAGGCGATAGGGTTATAATCTATATGCCGATG
>PAHB01000052.1 GCA_002704665.1 Pseudomonadota bacterium | reverse complement strand
TAGCCGTAAAGTTCTGAGGCAAACCATCAAACAGCCTTTTTCCGTTATGTTGGATTACGGATGTTTTTCCGTGAACTGGCTCGTCCCCCTTCACAATCCGCGCCCCAAACGCGTAACCTATGCTTTGATGCCCCAGACAAACCCCCAGAATGGGTATTCTGTTACCTAACTTACGAATGACCTGAACCGATATCCCCGCCTCAAGTGGGGTACATGGCCCCGGGGATATCACCAGATGTCGAGGCGCGATTTTCAATATGTCATCAACGCTTATTTCATCATTTCTAAAAACTCGTACGGTGTTACCTAATTCACCAATATACTGGACCAGATTGTAAGTGAATGAATCATAGTTATCTATAACTATAACCATACTTTATCCTTCTCTAACATCTTTTATTATTTTACTATTGGAGCCAGATACCGCTATTTCCGCTGCTTTCAAGATAGCTTTTGCCTTATTCTGAGTCTCAATCCATTCGGATGTCGGATTTGAGTCTGCAACTATTCCGGCCCCAGCTTGAATGTACAGCGTACTATTTTGGATAACCGCAGTGCGAATCGCGATAGCGACATCCATATTACCTCTAAAGTCCAAGTATCCCACTGCCCCAGAGTAAATACCCCGCTTCGTCGGCTCTAACTCGTCGACAATTTCCATCGCTCTGACTTTAGGAGCGCCAGAAACAGTTCCGGCTGGGAAAGATGCCTTTAGGACAGCAATAGCATCCAAATCTTTGTTAAGTTTTCCCTCCACATTAGAAACGATGTGCATGACATGGGAATATTTTTCGACAATCATTTTTTCCGTGACGCCCACACTACCAATTTGTGCGACTCTACCAACATCATTTCTTCCCAAATCAAGCAACATAACATGCTCCGCCAACTCCTTTGGGTCTGATAACAAATCTTCCTCAAGATTAATGTCCTCTTCTTCAGAAGCTCCTCGGGGCCTGGTTCCTGCAATAGGTCGCAGGGTAACTAAGTTGTCTTCCAACCGCACTAATATCTCTGGCGATGAACCTATAATATGAAAATCTTTCATGTTGAAATAAAACATGTAAGGGGATGGGTTGAGAGCTCTAAGAGCACGATATAAGGCTAATGGTTCTGCATCAAAAGCAACATTCATTCTTTGAGACAGTACAACTTGCATAATGTCACCTGCTGTAATGTAAGCCTTGGCTTTACGTACAGCTTCGACAAAATTCGTTTTTCCAAACTCGGTTACGACAGGGTCGAGTTTGGTAGCCGTTTCAAACGGTGCAATAATTGGCTTGCTAATTAAACGATCAATTTCTCGCAATCTTTTTTTTGCGGATTGTAAGGATTCTTTTTCGGTGGGATTAGCATAAACCACAATATAAAGTTTACTGGCTAGGTTATCCACTATAATCAACTCCTCTGACAACAGAAGCATGATATCTGGTGTACCTAAAAGATCGGGTTTATCAGGTTTATTCAAACGCTTCTCAATAAATTTGATTGTTTCATAGCCGAAGTATCCGACAAGACCCCCTAAAAATCGAGGTAAGCCGGATGGGATTCTTGCCTTAAAATTTTTCTGAATTTCCCTGATCCAATCTAGTGGTTCATCGATTATTTTCTTAAAGACAATCTTACCGTTTTCGATCTCAAGGCAAGTCTTACCGTAAACACAAAACTGCGTTTTAGCAGATAGTCCAACAAATGAATAACGGCCAAATCTCTCTCCACCGTGAACAGACTCTAGTAAGTAGGTGTAGGGATTATTTGCTGCTTTTAAGTAAACTGACAATGGAGTATCTAGATCAGCAAACTTCTCCATGACCATTGGCACTTTGTTGAAGCCCTGTTTTCCGAGATCTCTAAACTCTTCCTCTAACATGTATCACTACCAACCTTTAGAAAAGTAACTAAAAACTAACCTAAAATCGCACCAATTTAAATTTATGCTAAAAATTATTAATAAACCTAACATGATTGAATATATCACGTGTGGAGCTAAGAATTACGTCAGGTTTGAAACTCTCTAAAGAGGAGTCTCCATGATATCCGTAGGAAACACAAAAAACCGGTGCACCTGCTTTACGCGCAGCTTTTACATCGACTTCAGAGTCTCCGATCATCAAAATTCTTTGCATTTCTATTTTCAAAAGCTCGGCTAAATGTACCAAAGGCATTGGGTCCGGCTTTTTGCGAGGTAGGGAATCTCCAGCTAATACCGTTTTAAAAAACTTTTTCAAATTAAAAGACGCCAGGGTCTTCTCAGCATATAACTTTGGTTTGTTCGTTACACATGCAATGGGTATTTTTTTCTTTTTCAACATTTGAAGAGTATCAACAACTCCGGGATAAACCGTAGAAAAACAGGCTATAGTAGCTTTATATTCTTTCCTAAATATAAAATTCGCATCGCTCAACAAATCACTGGAAACCGGTTTACCTTTGAGGCATGTTACGATAAGGGTTTCAATAAAGTAGTCCAGCCCGGCACCAATACAAGCTTCAACCTCTCTCCGATTAACAGATGGCAAGTTTAATTCTTTAAGCATATTATTTGCCGCTATCTCCATATCCGGTATGGTATCAATTAGCGTGCCATCAAGGTCGAAAGCCAATGCTGACACATCAATAGGAAAAATTAGACACCTCCTATTTGGGAATGCAAAAAATCGTAGCGCATAATAATTTCACAGCAATTGTTGTTTTAGGTTGGCAATAGCTCCATGGTAGTTACTTGCGCCAAAAATTGCCGATCCTGAAACAAATGAATCAGCTCCCGCTTTGGCGATCGCTCTTATATTTTCTCCGTTTATACCACCATCAACTTGTAAAGATATCTCTCTACCGGATTCTTGTATTACCTTACGTACTTGTTTTATTTTCCTATAAGAACCTTGTATGAATTCTTGACCTCCAAAACCCGGGTTTACCGACATTATCAAAACTACACTAATTTTATCTAAAACCCAATCCAAGCAACCAATAGATGTGGCTGGGTTAATTACGATACCCGCTTTACATCCACTATCTTGAATAATTTGAATAGTCCGGTCTACATGATCAGTTGCCTCAGGATGAAAAGTAATAACGTTCGCTCCCGCTTTAGCAAACTCCTGAGCTAACCGGTCAACCGGAGTAGCCATTAAGTGGACGTCAAGCGGGAGTGTTGTGATAGGTCTGATTGATTTGCAAACCATAGGGCCAAAAGTTAGGTTAGGAACATAATGGTTATCCATAACGTCAATGTGAATCATATCCGCCCCGGCCCGAGCGACTGCGTCGACCTCTTCTCCAAGTTTGGAGAAATCTGCAGATAAAATGCTAGGCGCTATCTTGTAATTAACCATTTAGAGCAGTTTGAAACCAACAAAATTGAACCCCAAATATACCAGATTTAGATCGTAGCTTATGAGCAATCTCCAATAGACAGAATCATTTATCATCTCTTTCTCTCTCTTTGTCAATTTTTTTAGGCAAAGTCCAAAAGATAATTAAAAGAAACATTCCCAAACCTAAAAATATTTCCAGAAATATCCAAAAAAGTGGATAATCCTCCATACTATTTAGCCATCCATATCTATGAAAAAATTTTTAATTTTTCTATCCGTCCGCCAAGCTGCTCTAATTCTGTGCCTTTTAATAATCAATGGCTGCGCAATAACCGAAAAACGAGACACTGAAGCACCGATACAATCGAGTAAAACTATAGCACTTAAAAAACCATCTGGTGGCGAAAAAATACGTCAAAAAGCGGCAACTACAAAGAATGGCCAACTTTTTATGCTAGTTGACCAAATATGGGATGATTTGCCGGAATGGAATCGTGACAAACTCAGCGAGGCATGGCCAGCTTTTTTACACTCTTGCGCAGCACTCCAAAAAAAAGACCCATGGAAAAACATATGTAAAAAAACAAAAAGCATCAAAAAAGTTACTAGCCTAGGCGTTAGAGAGTTTTTTCAAGCCCATTTTAAACCATATAAGGTGGTTAATTCGTCAGAAAATGCCCGTAGCTTGATTACGGGTTACTACGAACCATTACTGCTGGGGAACAAAATTAAAACCGGCAGATTCAAATACCCGTTACTCGGAGTCCCTGACAAATTGAAGTCCTGGGAAAAAGGCTCTTCATCAAAATATTTTCCCCGGGAAAAGATAGAAAAAAACTTTAAAAGTCTTAACATTCCTGTAATATTTTGGGTAGACAACCTCATAGATCTTTTTTTTCTTCAAATACAAGGATCAGGACGAATCCAACTTCCCTCTGGGAAAATTATTAAGGTCGGATTTGGAGGTCATAACGGATACGCTTATACGTCGATTGGGAAGTTGCTAATAAAACAAGGCGAAATTACCTCTCATCGAGCTTCAATGCAGGGAATAAAACAATGGGCGCTTGAGAACCCTGCAAAAGTCAATGGTTTACTCGATGAAAACCAACGCTACGTGTTCTTTAGAGTTATTGACGATATTCATGATGGGCCAGTTGGGGCACTAAACGTGCCCCTAACACCCCAGCGTAGCATAGCAATCGACCCTCAAATAATTCCTCTAGGTTTTCCAGTCTATCTTTCAACGACTTGGCCCAATTCTCAAAAACCCCTTCACAGACTAATGCTAGCGCAAGACACCGGAAGCGCGATAAAGGGTCCTTTAAGAGGAGATTTTTTCTGGGGTTTTGGAAATGTTTCCGGTCAATTTGCGGGAAAAATGAAACAGAAAGGCCAAATGTGGCTTCTTCTTCCTAATGATTAAACGTAGAAACTACTGAGTATCATCAAGCTTCTGATTTAATTCAGACACTCCCATCATCCCCGGCACCCTAGTACCATCTGGAAAAAACAAAGTTGGTGTACCTCGGATACGCATTTTTTTTCCAAAGGCCAAAATATTTTCTATGGGCGTATCACACTCACCCTTGTTTTTAGGAGAAATTCCATTTAGGACATAATTATCCCATGCAGCCTCCCTGTTGGACGAGCACCAAATAGAACGTGCTAGAGGTAAAGACTTTTCACTGATAATCGGGTAGGGGAAAATGTAAACCGTAACATTTTCCATTTTAGGCAAAACTCCTCTCTCAAACTTTTTACAATACCCACAGTTGGGATCTGCAAAATAAGCGACCTTTCTGGACCCATCACCATGAGTTTTTGTTAATGCCCAATCAAGAGGAAACTCTTCTAGAGGAATAGCAACCTTTTCCATTAATTTAGCCTCCAAAAAGTCTTTACGGGCGCGAGTAATATTTTGCATCGTAGAGAGATCTATTAAATTTCCATCAATGAAATACTTAAGATTAGAATCAACATAAACGAGGTCCCCATCAAAAACTATTTCATAAAGCTCTATACCTTTAACCTTATTAACTTGTTCCAACTCAACATTGGGAAATTTCTGTTTGATTAGATCCCTTATTTTTTGTTCGTCCGCCAATGCACTCGATGAAAAAGTCCAGAGCAAGGAACCCAGAAATATTGAACGCAAAATCAGACGTAAAGACATAATTTACTCCTTTAGCTTAAAGCAACATATAAATTCAATCTCAATTTGAAGCAATATTTAATGCCAATTTTTTTAATATTTGGGTTTTTTCAAAAATTGAAAAACCCATACCTCTCAAAAAACTAACACTAACACCATTTAAACAAAATAATTCATGTAGGCCACGGGTAAGGCACGACATGATAGCGACTTTTTCAGCCCGCCTTCGCTCGTAAGACCTTAATTTACAATGCATACTTCCTCGCTTATCACCCCCGACTGCTTTTGATAGAATTAGAGCATCCCGGATACCTAAATTTAAACCCTGCCCTGCCATGGGGTGAATGGTTCCTGCTGCATCACCTACGAGTACTAGTCTATCCCCAATTACGGTATTCGGCTTGAGCGAGGTAATAGGAAAATATTTAAATTCATCAACTATTTTGCATTCTCCGACGTGGTGGCTAACAATCGAGCGCAATTCCAAACTCGCCAACCTTTTTCCACCTCTTAATAAATTTTCGCCCCGCTTTTTTGAAACAGACCAAACCACCCCAAACTGGTTATCCGCGAGAGGAAGTAAGGCCAAGACCTCGCCCTCATGCCTGAACCATTGATAAGCAATACCACCACCGTGCTGCGCTCTGATGCGAAATACTAAAGCAATTTGCTGAAAATCGTGCGTATCTGACCCAATCTTCGCTAGTTTTCTAATGCGCGAATTTATACTATCGGCCCCGACTAACAAATCACTTTTCAAAATCTCCCCGTCGCTAAGTTGGACACTGATTTGATCAGGACCAGTATCTAAGCTTTCGACATCAATGTTATGTCGAAAAATTAAATTAGAATTTGTTAATTTTTTATGCAAAGCACGAATTAACTCATTTTTTTCAATGGTGTATCCGAGCGCTGATAAATTCTCGCCCAATGCATTAAAACCAATTAAATCTTGGCGATCTCCCAAAATTACAATTTCGGAGACCTCAGCAATTGAAGTTTTTGCAATTAGATTCCAAACACCCAATTTTTTCAAAAAATTCACACTCCCGCCGTTAAGCATATAGATCTGTTTTCCATCTGGCACACTCCACATCATTGATTCATGATGCTTTACCATAAGACCAACCTTAAGCCCGAGTGATTCAAGACTTAACGCCGTTGTAATTCCGACAACCCCTCCCCCGCTAATCAATACGTCAAATTTCATATCTTTTATCTTAATAGAATTAGATTTAAAATACTCCTTCGCTTGACAGCAAAGACCGCTGAAAGTAATCTCACCGATCGTGAAGAGCGAACGAAATGGCGAATTAGCTCAGTGGTTAGAGCAGCGGAATCATAATCCGAAGGTCCTAGGTTCAAATCCCAGATTCGCCACCAATTATATGGAAAAGTAATGGCTTAAGACAGTGGATTTTTTTATTCCATTTCGTATTTAATAAACCTAGTTACAAAAGCTAGAATAAATTCAAGGTTTAAATGCTAGCTTAAAAAAAGGATTTAGTGCTTTATCTGATCTTATCATCTAAAAAATAATGAAAAAAGTTTTCATACGAACCTTTGGTTGTCAAATGAATGTCTATGATTCCGATCGAATCATCGATGTGCTCAAGGATGACAATTTTGTGGAGACAACATCTCGACCAGATGATGCAGATATAATTATTTTCAATACATGCTCTGTGAGAGAAAAGGCCCAAGAGAAAGTTTTCAGTGATTTAGGCAGAGTAAGGCACCTCAAGTCATTAAATCCCGAACTTATTATCGGCGTGGGAGGCTGCGTAGCTAGCCAAGAGGGTCCGGAAATTATTCGAAGGGCGCCATACGTTGACGTTGTTTTTGGACCACAAACTCTGCATCGCTTGCCAAAGTTGATATACCAAAATCGATTAACGGGAAAGTCGCAAATTGACATTTCCTTTCCAGAAATTGAAAAATTTGACAAACTTCCGATGCCAACGCCCGAAAAATGTACGGCTTTTGTATCAGTAATGGAAGGATGCAGTAAATATTGTAGCTTTTGTGTAGTGCCTTATACTCGAGGCGAAGAGATATCTCGCCCCTTTGAAGAGGTGCTAATAGAACTCGCTGGACTATCAAAACAAGGTGTAAAGGAGGTTACCTTTCTTGGGCAAAACGTCAATGCCTATAACGGGCTGGACCAAAATAAAAAGCTAATTAATTTTCCGAGATTACTAGACTTTTCTGCCAGCATACCAGGTATAGACAGAATCCGATTTACTACATCACATCCAAAGGAATTCGGGCCTGAGTTAATTACTGCCTTTGAGAAAATCGACAAGTTAGTCGATCATGTTCACCTGCCAGTTCAATCGGGCTCAGATCAAATCCTAAGACTTATGAAAAGAGGGTACAGCTGCGACGAATATGAATTAATTATTAAAAAGTTGCGAAAAGTTAGGCCTAATATTAGTATAGGGTCAGACTTTATAGTTGGTTTCCCAGGAGAAACAGATCACGATTTTCAATGCACCTTAGCACTTATAGAAAAAGTAAAATTCGACACGAGCTTCAGTTTTATGTACAGCCCTAGGCCAGGAACTCCTGCATCCGATCTACCTAATCAAATACCAGTTGAGGTAAAAAAATCACGGTTACAAGCGCTACAAAATGCATTGAACCGTTATAGAAACGAAAAAAGCATGGCCATGCTGAACACCGTTGAAGAAGTGCTGGTTGAAGGTTCTTCAGTAAAAGGTAACGGAGAAATCTTTGGAAGAACTTCGAATAATCGGGTGGTAAATTTTTCCGGACCATCGAGCTTAATTGGAACTATGGAAAAAGTTCGTATCACAAAAATTCTATCTAATTCACTTCGTGCAACTCGCCTAGTAAAAAACGCTGCTTGAATTCAACAAACTTCACATTAATTCCCCCAGACAACGAAAGGCTTGCAAACCTTTGCGGTTCGTTAGATGAAAATCTGCGGGAAATAGAAGCAGCTTTTAATGTAACCATAATGCGCAGAGGGGGAAATTTTTCGCTTGCAGGCGAGCAATCTAAAATGGAATTGGCAAAAAACACTCTACAAAAATTTTATCAAAAAGCTGGCAAATACTTAAAAATCGAAGATATTCAGCTTGATTTGATGGAATTAGCAAACAATCCTGAAAAAAATCCAAATAATAACAGTGACGAAATCACCCTACGAACAGGTAAAAAAGATTTGAGAGGACGCTCTGTTCGTCAAATAAAGTATCTTCAACAAATTCAGAACTCTGACGTTGTATTCGGCATAGGGCCTGCTGGAACCGGTAAAACCTACTTAGCGGTTGCAAGCGCTGTCGATGCTTTTGAGAGAGGTCTGATTAAACGAATAATTCTGGCGAGACCAGCTGTTGAAGCAGGTGAACGTCTGGGTTTCCTTCCTGGAGATTTAGCGCAGAAAGTCGATCCGTACCTTCGTCCACTATATGACGCTCTATATGATTTAATGGGAATCGAAAGGACAGGAAAACTATTTGATCGAGGCGTGATTGAGGTCGCTCCGTTAGCTTACATGCGAGGCCGCACCATCAATAATTCCTTTGTTATTCTTGATGAGGCTCAAAATACTACACCTGAACAAATGAAAATGTTTTTGACTAGGATAGGTTTTGGAAGTCAAGCAGTGGTAACCGGCGATATAACCCAAATAGACCTTCCTAACCCTAAAAAAAACGGATTACTCGAGGCTAAAAAAATACTCAAAAATGTTACCGGAATTTCCTTCACTGAGTTTCAGGGAAATGATGTTGTCAGACATCCTTTAGTCCAAAGAATAGTTAAGGCCTATCAGAAATATGATGACCAAAGAAAGAACTAAAACAAATATTAATCACCCTAGAAACCTAAAGACTAGTATCGAAATTCAATTTGGAATTAAGGATAAGTCTTTACCAACAAAGAAAGAGATTAAAACGTGGATTCTTGCGGCTGCAACAAAGGACATAAAAGTAACCATAAGAATTATAGGAGAATCTGAAGGTAGAAAATTAAACTATTTTTTCCGAGGCAAAAAAAATGCTACCAATGTTTTAAGTTTTCCTTACAACTACTGCAGTCCATTGCAAGGGGATATAGCTATATGCTTGCCTGTAGTAAAACGCGAAGCCCTTCAACAGAACAAGACCACCACATCACATTTAGCACACATGATAATACATGGCATCTTGCATCTACATGGATTCACTCATGACGACAGTAACGATGCAAAACTGATGGAAGATCGAGAAAAGCTCCTATTAAACAGACTTGGGTTTAAAAATCCTTATCAAAAGCATGGTTTAACCTAACAACCAAAGCACATAATAAACGGATGATTAATGATGAAAATAGCGTGGAAACAAAAGCTGGATAACTTTCTCCGAAAAGAGCCGAAAGATAGGGAACAGTTAGTAACCTTACTTCATAATTCCTTTGAGAGAAATATAATGGACGCCGAGGCCTTATCAATGATTGAGGGAGTATTACAAGTCTCGGATATGAAGGCAGGTGATATTATGGTCCCCAGAACACAAATGGGTATTATGAATATAAATGACCCGATGGAAAAAATCATTGAATATGCTATCGAGACTGCGCATTCACGATTTCCGGTCATTGGCGATGATAAGGATGACGTAATTGGCATCCTTTTGGCGAAAGATTTACTAAGGTACTATCAAAATAACGATAACTTTGATTTGAGGGAAAACTTAAGACCGGCGGGTTTTATACCTGAATCTAAAAGATTAAATGTTTTACTAGAGGATTTCCGAAAAAATAGGAATCATATAGCGATTGTGGTTGATGAATACGGGGGGGTAGCTGGTTTAGTAACCATAGAAGATGTCCTCGAACAAATAGTTGGAGATATTGAGGACGAATTTGACTTTGACGAAACGGAAGCCAATATAGTATTAGATGGAAACGGTAATTATCGTGTTAAGGCATATACTGATTTAACGGATATTAATGAAGAGTTGGGTACTAACTTTAGTACGGAGGATTTTGATACCATCGGCGGTCTGGTATTAGCTCATGTAGGCCGATTGCCTAAAGGGGGCGAAGAATTTCAAATTGGAGGTCTCGACGTAAAAATTATCAGAGCTGACAGCAGAAAACTACAAATATTAATGATTGCGAAACCTCACATGAATGTTGAAAAAACTCAATAACTCTCAGCTATTAATTTTCTCTTTTTTAATTGGGGGAATATCGGTGCTGGGCTTTGCACCTTTTTACCTCTATCCGCTGCCTGCTCTAACTCTTGCTATATTAGTCTTTTTTTTCGAGAGATGTAAAAACTTTACATTATCTTTTTTAGTCGGATTTTACTTCGGATTAGGGCTGTTTATCTCAGGAACCAGTTGGATTTTTGTCAGCCTTTATAAATTTGGAGGTATGAATTTATTTCTAGCTGGAACAGTTGTATTGTTATTTTCGCTTTATTTATCGCTTTATGCCGGGTTTGTCGGACTAGCATTCCAATATTTCAAGAAAATAAATCGTGTCTTCCTATTGCTGTTAATTTTCCCGGCGACTTGGACTTTAGGGGAGGTTGGACGTGGCTACATCTTAACAGGATTCCCTTGGTTATCGTTTGGATACTCCCAAGTTCCGCTTAGTCCTCTATCTGGTTTCGGGCCTATTACTGGAGTATATGGATTATCTTTTCTTCTTGCTTTATTGGCTGGAGCGTTAAATTTAATTTTTAAAGGTTCTTATCATCCAAAATTAGGAATATACATACGAAAAAGTATCACAATTATTTTTTGTGTTTTAGCAAGTGGCCAGATACTTAAGTTGATCGAGTGGTCCCATCCTATCCAGAAAACTTCCACTACCGTTGCCCTTATTCAAGGGAATATAGCTCAAAATTTAAAATGGGAACCTAAATTAGCTATTCAAACATTAGAGCACTATTTAAAACTCGCACTCACCACAAAAGCTGATTTACTACTGCTACCTGAGACAGCTTTTCCCGTTTTTCATAAGAATCTCCCATCGAATTTTTTAGAGAGATTTGAAAAACCCTTCAAGGAGAGAGGAGCCGATATATTAGTCGGAATACCTGAGATTGACCCTCAAAACAAACAATTTAATAGTGTTTTTAGTTTAGGAAGCTCACCATCTCAGACTTACCGCAAAATTCACTTGGTACCATTTGGAGATTATTTCCCGTTTCAAAAAATTTTCGGTTGGTTTATGAAAAGCGCGAAGATACCTATGTCATCTTTCTCTCACGGCAGCTTAAACCAACCTGTCATTGAAGTCGCTGGGCAGAAAATTGGAGTAAACATTTGCTACGAAGATGTCTTCGGCGAGGAAATTATCAGACAACTTCCACAGGCAACTGTTCTGGCCAATTTCACGAATGACGCTTGGTGGGGAAAATCATTAGCCTCAAAACAACATCTACAAATCTCCCAAATGCGCGCTCTTGAAACATCAAGAGTAATGTTACGCGCGACTAATACCGGAGTTACTGCGATAATAGATTGGAGAGGTAAAGTTCGATCAGTCTTACCAGAGTTTGAAAGCAGAATTCTCGAAGGGACAATAATTGGCAGGCAGGGAACGACACCGTTTGTATTTCTTGGAAATAGCCCTGTATTTATAATTTCAATCAGTATAATAGTGGTCGGCGCACAAAGAAGAAGTAAGCGACACAATATTATTCGACCGTAAATCAAAGACTATGTATTATTTTCAGGAAATTATTTTCTCACTCCAAAAATATTGGGCTAATCAAGATTGTGTAATTCTTCAACCGCATGACATGGAAGTTGGCGCTGGAACGTTTCACCCGGCCACTTTTCTTCGGGCTATTGGTCCTGAACCGTGGAAAGCAGCCTACGTTCAGCCCTCTCGGCGACCAAAAGATGGGCGATATGGAGAAAATCCAAATCGTTTACAGCACTATTACCAATTTCAAGTGGTTCTTAAACCATCACCGATAAACATAATTGAACTATATTTAAATTCTTTAGAAACAATTGGGCTCAAAGGACGTGAGCACGATATCCGTTTTGTTGAGGATAACTGGGAATCGCCTACACTAGGCTCTTGGGGATTAGGATGGGAGGTTTGGCTTAACGGAATGGAAATTACACAGTTTACCTATTTTCAGGAAGTGGGTGGTCTCCAATGCAAACCAATGTTAGGAGAAATTACTTACGGTCTAGAGCGGCTAGCAATTTATCTACAATCAAAGGCGAATGTATACGACATTGAATGGAATAAAAACACTCACTATGGGGATATTTTCAAACAAAATGAAAAAGAACAATCTAAATATAATTTTGAAAAGTCGGACGTAGAGAAGTTACTACAAAGCTTTAACAACTGCGAAAATGAGGCGATAAACACAGTGAACAACAACCTGCCGTTGCCGGCTTATGATATGGTCGTAAAATGTTCTCATATATTCAACTTGCTAGATGCACGGGGCGCGATATCCGTTACAGAACGGGCTGGGTATATTGCTCGAGTCCGAAAGTTAGCCAAAGATGTGGCGAGGAGTTTTTATAATACCCGTAAGCAATCCGGATTCAAGCTGGCGGAAGTTAATTGCCTAAAACATTTTTTAGGTCAGGAAGAATTTCAGGAAGTAATAAAAAATAGAGATATTTAAATATGTCTAAACCCTTATTAATTGAATTATTAACAGAGGAGCTTCCTCCCTCCGCTTTAATAACTTTATCAAAAAGTTTAAATGCCACGATGGTTGACACTCTGATCAAACATGAAATGCTCGATAGCGATCCAACTTATCATATTTTTGAAACACCTCGCCGATTAGCAAGTCTCATTCAAAATGTAAAAAGGCACTCTCCTTCAAAAGAGGTAAATGTAAAACTTGTGCCCCTACAAATAGGTTTTGATAGAAATAAGAATCCCACTCCAACACTTTTAAAAAAATTAAAATCTATGGGGATGAGTGAGAAAAATTTAGACGAGATTTTTTGTGATAATACTGGGAAAGTTGCGATGTTGCATATTAAGCAAAAAACTTATGGGAGCTCCGTAGAGGAAATCGTTAATGAAGGCCTGAAAAATGCTATAAAAAAGATGCCAATTCCCAAATTAATGACTTATCAACTAGATGATGGCTTAACGACTGCCAAATTTGTCAGACCCCTCCGCAACCTTGTTATTATGCATGGCGATAAAACTTTGAATACTGAGTTACTAGGAATCAGCAGTGGTAACCATACGATAGGACACCGTTTTCTTAACAACAAAAAGCTGCATATAGCAAATATAGACAATTACGAGGAGATGCTAGAAAAAGAGGGGAAAGTAATAGTCTCTACTGCAAAACGAAAGGAAAAAATTGAGGAACAATGCCAAAAACATGCGGACCACCTAGGATACAATTGGCGTACTAGTTCAGTATCAAGACTTTTAGATGAGGTTGCAAATTTAGTAGAGTATCCTGTGGTTTATGTTACTAGTTTTGACGATAAGTTCCTAGAACTTCCTCCTGAGTGTCTTGTCTTGACTATGACAACCAATCAAAAATACTTTCCTCTTTTCGACAAAAACAACCAACTTGTAAATCAATTTCTTCTAGTCAGCAATATGCTTATGGATGACCCTTCGAACATTATAGAGGGCAATCAACGAGTCATAACTCCAAGACTTCAAGACGCGCGTTTTTTCTTCGAAACAGATTGTAAGAGTCGTTTGGATGCAAAAGTTTTATTATTGAAAAATGTTGTATTTCAGAATCAATTAGGAACGCAATTCGACCGTGCCCAAAGAATAAGTTTATTAGCATCTAAAATTGCTACTTTGCTAAAATTTAGTAAAGATGAGGCGAAAAGAGCGGGCTACCTTTGCAAGGCAGATTTAATATCAGAAATGGTTGGTGAGTTTCCCGAGCTACAAGGAATAATGGGTAAATATTACGCACTGAATGACGGAGAAAGTCAATCAGTAGCTCAAGCCATTGAAGATCACTATCTTCCAAGGTTTTATGGTGACTCAATTCCAAAAAAGGAAACCTCTATTTGTGTTGCACTTGCTGAGAAATTAGACCTACTTGTAGCCATATTTAGCATTAATCTCGCACCGACTGGAGATAAAGATCCATACGCATTAAGACGGTGTGCCCTAGGTGTAGTTAGGATATTAATAGAAAATCACCTAAAAATTGACCTTAATCGTTTACTGGAAGAAACATGCCATAACTTCCCATCTATTAACTCTGATAAGATCTGTTCTTCGATTTACGACTTCATTTTAGAAAGGTTACGCGGATACCTTAAAGGCATGGGGTTCATGGTTGATGAAATAGAGGCGGTGATTACAAAAAAACCATCCTCTTTTGATACTATTATTCCTATACTCAAATCAATCTCTAGTTTCAAGGCATTAGAAGAAGCTGCAAACCTGAGCGCAGCAAATAAAAGAATTA
>PAHB01000051.1 GCA_002704665.1 Pseudomonadota bacterium | reverse complement strand
TAATCCTAGTAATTCAAACAAAAATTTCATCAAATTTGATTATCCTGTGGATAACTTACTCATCCACTGTTAAACTCTTGTACGAATTCCTCAGATTTTTATTAAGGATACCCATGGATGACTTTTGGCGGATGTGCCTTTCCCATCTGGAGAACATTGTACCAAACGAACAGTATAAAACCTGGATTTTGCCTCTGAATGTAAAACAAGAGGGACAAAAATTGCTAGTAAATGCGCCTAACCGTTTTGTCCTTGATCTGGTCAGAGATAAATATGTGGACGAAATCCATAAATTGGGAAAACAGTTTTTGAATATTGACCTTGAAATTGTTACTGGCGTCAGAAAGGACCCCGCTAAAACGCAACACTCCTCTTCGATATCCGAGGAGAACTTCGTTGTGAAAAAACCTAGTCAATCTCCTTCCGTGCAGCAAATTAAATCTACAAACCGGCTCAATACCACCTTTACCTTCGACTCTTTCGTTACAGGAAAAGCCAACCAATTGGCAAGAGCCGCTGGCCTCCAAGTAGGCGACAATCCAGGAGGAGCTTACAACCCTTTGTTTATTTATGGCGGTGTTGGGCTCGGCAAAACACATTTACTCCACGCTATCGGTAATATGGTCCGCTCCGAATTCCCGAAAGCGAAAGTGCGCTATACACATGCTGAACAGTATGTCTCTGATGTCGTTCGAGCTTACCAGCATAAAGCGTTCGATGGATTCAAAAAGTTCTACCATTCGTTAGACCTTTTGCTTATCGACGACGTCCAATTTTTTGGGAATAAGACACGTACGCAAGAAGAGTTCTTCTACGCCTACAACGCTCTTCTCGAAGATAATAAGCAAGTGGTAATAACGTGCGATTCTTACCCTAAAGAGATTTCAGGTATCGAAGACCGTTTGATTTCTCGCTTTGGGTGGGGGCTAACCGTAGCAATTGAGCCGCCAGAGTTAGAAATGAGGGTTGCAATACTGTTAAAGAAAGCTTCTTCGGAACGAATAAGCTTGGGAGAAGATGTAGCCTTTTTTGTCGCTAACTTAATACAATCGAATGTCCGAGAATTAGAAGGAGCATTAAAACGCATTGTTGCCTATTCTAAATTCTCTAAACAGCCACTCTCTGTGCAAATCGCTCGCGAAGCCCTTAAAGACCTCCTAGCTGTTCATACCAGGCAAACCTCCGTGGAAAATATTCAAAAATTAGTTGCCGATTATTTTAAAATCAAAGTTTCAGATATGTTTTCCAAAAAACGCTCGCGGGCTGTCGCCCGCCCACGCCAACTGGCGATGGCTCTTGCTAAAGAACTTACCACCAAAAGTCTTCCCGATATTGGAGAGGCTTTCGGTGGTAGAGACCACACAACAGTGCTGCACGCATGCCGCAAAATTACAAGCCTTAGATCACAGGATCTAGAAATTGCTAGAGCATACGACGAACTGCTGCTTTCCTTAAGAAGTTAACAAATAAGTGGATATCTCTAATATAATATGTTTACAACAGCGAACAGGATTGGATATACCATTCTATTCACAATCTATTAACATTAACCTTGCTAGTTTTCCTAGGAATTATACACTGTGTAACAATCAGTTTTTCTTGCCTTTTGTTGTGTTATTAACTCTTTTTTCATTTCCTTATTATTATTACTAATTTTATATATAAGATATGTTAACAATTTCATCTAATAAACTTTATAGACCACTTCAGGCTGTAACAGGCATCGTGGAAAGGCGACATACACTCCCCATCCTTTCGAATGTACTGTGGGAACTCAATACTAACTCTCTTGTTTTAACAGCCACAGATATGGAGATACAAGTTCAGGTTACAATAGATATAACCCCTTCGACTACCGAAACCTCCATAACGCTACCTGCCCGCAAACTTTTAGATATTATTAGAACGTTGCAAACGGATTCGGTTCTAACTATAGGTCAAAAGGAAACGTCCGTAAAAATTGAAACAGGCAACAGCAAATTTAACCTTCAAACTTTACCAGCGGCCGACTATCCGCGATTAGCGGATGCAAACAAAGACAAAGAAATTATCTTTTCACTATCGCAAAGCGAATTAAAAGAGAAACTATTACAAGTCCATTATTCTATGGCGACACAAGATATTCGGTATTATTTAAACGGGCTCTTAATTCAAAAACGTGGTTCGACCCTCGAGTTTGTAGCGACGGACGGGCATCGCCTAGGCTACGTTAGTAAACCGTTACAAGATTCGTCCCCGGACACGCAATTTATTGTGCCAAGGAAGGCTGTTCAAGAATTAATAAAGCTTTTAGAGGAAGGTGACTCCTTAGTAAAAATACGAAAAGGAGAAACACAAGTAACCTTTGATCTTGGTTCGATTGAATTGACCACGAAATTAGTAGAAGGAACCTTTCCAGATTACCAAAGGGTTATTCCGAAGGGATACACGAAAAGTTTTAGCATATCACGAGAGGAGTTATTGCACGCGTTACAAAGAGCAGCAGTATTAGCAAATGAAAAGTTCCGTGGTGTTCGTTGGGTCTTGTCCGACAATTTACTTAGGGTGGCATGCACCAACGCTGATCAAGAGGAAGCGGAAGAAGAGTTGGCTATAGAATATAGTTACGATCCAATGGATATAGGCTTTAACATTAACTATTTGATAGATGTGCTTAATAATACAAAGGTAGAAAACATTAATTGTGCCGTAGCAGATGAGAACAGCAGTATGTTGATAACAATACCGGGAAATCAGAGTTTTAAATATGTTGTCATGCCAATGAAGATTTGAATAAGGACTTTTATGACGAAACCAGAAAATCACTATGACTCGAGTAGTATAAAGGTTTTAAAAGGATTAGAAGCGGTCCGAAAAAGGCCAGGAATGTATATTGGCGACACTAGCGATGGCACAGGCTTACATCATATGGTATTCGAAGTACTAGACAACGCTATAGATGAAGCATTAGCGGGCCACTGCGATGAAATACTCGTTTCTGTTGAAAGTGACGGGTCCGTAATTGTTAAAGATAATGGAAGGGGAATACCAACCGGCTTACATCCAGAAGACGAAGAAGGCCGCACAACCCCGGAAATAGTGATGACAGTTTTACATGCTGGTGGCAAGTTTGATGACGATTCATACAAAATATCTGGTGGCCTTCACGGGGTGGGCGTATCGGTAGTAAACGCTTTATCTTCATGGCTTGACTTAACTATAAACAGGGACGGGAAAACGCACCAGATAAAATTTGAGAGAGGTGTTCCAAAAGGTCCTTTACAAATTACAGGCAACACGAAAAAAACTGGAACTACCGTCAGTTTTCTTCCAAATAAAGAAGTTTTTGGGGACGATGTAATACATCAAGAAATAATAGCTAAAAGATTGAGAGAATTATCATTTTTAAATAATGGTGTAGCGATAAGTTTCGAAGATAAACGCACTGGTAAGGCAGAAAATTTTGCGCTATCTGGCGGAATAAAAGGTTTTGTGGAGTATATAAATAGAGGAAAAACAGTTTTGCATTCAGAGGTATTCTACACCCATGCTGATTTAAAGGGGATGAGCGTAGAAGTTGCGATGCAATGGAGTAACTCTTACACAGAAAATGTACTTTGCTACACCAATACGATTCCTCAAAAAGATGGCGGGACACACTTAACGGCCCTAAGAAATTCGCTCACAAGGACACTGAACCAATACATAGATAGAAATGATAGCGCAAAGAAAAATAAAGTAGAAACAGTGGGTGAAGACATAAGAGAGGGACTAACGTCTGTAATTTGCGTTAAACTGCCTGACCCAAAATTTTCCTCTCAAACTAAGGACAAGTTGGTTTCCTCTGAAATCCGTCCATTAGTGGAGGATACAATATCTGAGTCTTTAGAGGCTTGGTTGTTGGAAAACCCACACGATGCCAAAGTTATTGTTAATAAGATAGTTGATGCTGCCAGAGCCCGAGAGGCTGCTAGAAAAGCTCGGGAAATGACAAGAAGAAAAGGGGTCCTGGATGGCCTTGGACTCCCCGGGAAACTAGCGGATTGCCAAGAAAAGGATCCAGCAAAAAGTGAACTTTACATCGTCGAGGGCGATTCCGCTGGCGGTTCGGCTAAACAGGGCCGCGATAGGCGTTTTCAAGCAATTCTACCGTTGAAGGGGAAAATTTTAAACGTCGAAAAAGCCCGATTTGACAAGGTTTTATCCTCTCAAGAAATAACCTCATTAATTATGGCACTGGGTGCTGGCATCGGGGAAGACTTTGACCTACAAAAGATAAGGTACCATCGTATCATTATAATGACAGATGCAGATGTTGACGGCTCTCATATTAGGGCGCTGCTACTTACTTTCTTTTACAGGCAAATGCCCCAACTTATAAGTGGCGGTCATGTTTTTATTGCTCAACCACCACTTTATAAAGTTAAATCGGGAAAAAATGAAAAATATCTAAAGGATGATCAAAAGTTGCGCAATTTTTTATTGCAAATTGGTCTAAAAGGGGCTTACATACAACACGAAAACGAGAAAAAAATAGAGGACGAAGTTCTTAAAAATCTTGTTATGAAATATGCTTCGGCAGATGATGTTATGAGCCGCCTTTCTTCAAGAATCCAACCGGTCATATTGAAAACCCTAATCCAAAATGATGAATTAGATTTTCAAAACCCCATAAAGGCTAGGGATTCAGCAAAAAAACTTAAGACGCTTCTAGCGGAAAAAGGATTCGATGTTAATTTTCAACCCGACCCAAACGAACAAGATTGGTTGCTTATCGAAGTTGAGGGTATAAGCCATGGGAATAGAGTAACAACATCACTTGATAAAAGTTTTTTTACCAGTGGGGAATATAAAATGATACATCAAGCAGCCAAAACGTTTGCTGGTATTCTTGATAGTAAAAGTATATTGACTAGGGACAATAAATCGATAGTGGTGGATGATTTTTCGCAGGTTTTAAGTTGGCTAATTGATGAAGCGAAAAGAATCACAAATGTGCAACGATATAAGGGGTTGGGGGAAATGAACCCGGATCAACTTTGGGAAACAACCATGGACCCGGAAAATAGAACCTTGCTGCAAACAGAAATATGGGATCAAGAGTCAGCTGAGGTAACCTTTAGTACTTTGATGGGAGATGTCGTAGATGTGCGCCGCTCTTTCATCGAGTCCAACGCTTTGAAGGCACAAAACATAGATATATAAATAAAGCTTGGAAGTTTAAGCTTTTTTCTTTCTCGTTTTTGTTCGTTTCTTCGCTGGCTTTTTTGTATCGCCTTTAGATATTTTTTCTTTGAGCAGGTCGAGAGCTATTTCCAGAGTTACGTCACTTGGCTCAAACTTATCTGGTACGGTAGCGTTAACTTTTCCATGTTTCACATATGGTCCATACCTTCCCTTATGTAGAGAAACTGGTTTTTTATCATCTGGGTGTTTCCCAATAGCTGTCCCGCCCCGCCCTCCTGTCGAAGGCTGAGAGAGCAACTCAATTGCCCTATTCAAAGAAATATCGTAGGGATTTTCATCTTTGGGAATGGATTTGAAGGATCCGTCGTGTTTAATGTAAGGACCAAATCGGCCAATGGAAGTCTCAATAACTAATTTTGTTTCAGGGTGCAATCCTAACTTTCGGGGAAGCGATAAAAGTTTGACAGCGAGAGAAAGCGCATCTTTGTCATTTGCATCTGGAATTCCCGTATCCTTCGGCCAGGAGGCTCTTTTGGGTTTTCTTTTGGAATCAGGTTGAGCGTCTCCCAATTGAACGTAAGGTCCATAAGGTCCTCCTAGTAGTTTAATAGTTGTTTTCATTTCAGGATGCATACCGAGAACGATTGGATCTTTGAGAATCGGTCCCGAGCCAAAAGGGTCTGTGTACTTACAATCTGGATAATTACTGCATCCTACAAAGAGCCCCCTAGCGCTGTTTTGAAGTAAAAGAGTTCCTATATTGCACTTAGGACATTTTTCTGCCGTTGTAGGCAATACCCTAACGTTTGATTCTTGGTCTTTTCCATTGCCGTCAAACGGAGTTTGCTTCGAAAACTCCTCCCAAGTTCTCACCCCAGGTGAGGCGTTGGGTATGGGAATTCCTCTTTTTACTTCGTCCTTGTTTTTTAAGTCCAAAGCAAACTTATTCCAAAAATCAGTCATGACTTTTGTCCAATTTTGGTCCCCGTTAGAAATGGCGTCTAAATCTTCTTCTAACTTGGCAGTGAAATCATATTCCAAATAACGATCAAAATGGGATAACAGAAAGCCATTTACCAATCTTCCAACATCGGTTGGAGTAAATCGTTTTTTTTCCAGAATCGCGTAGCCCCGATCTTGCAGTGTTGTAATTATTGTTGCGTATGTTGATGGCCGGCCGATCCCAAATTCCTCAAGAGTTTTTACTAAACTCGCCTCTCCAAAACGTGGAGGAGGTTGTGTGAAGTGTTGTTCACCATAAAATTTCTCCACTGTGAGGGTGTCATTAACATTTAGATTCGGCAAGGATATTTCTTCATCGGAATTTTGGTTATCGGTATATACTTTTGTGTATCCGTCGAACAAAAGGGTTTGTCCAGTTACTCTAAAAACCGTTTCTGGGTTTGGTGCACTAAATTCGATGCTTGTGGTGTTGTATTTTGCTGATGTCATTTGACATGCTACCGTTCTTCTCCAAATAAGTTGGTAAAGAGAAAATTGTGTGGGTGTCAAATATTGTTTTAAAGATTCAGGGGTCCTGCTAATTAAGGTTGGACGCACCGCTTCGTGGGCCTCCTGAGCATTTTTCGATTTTCCTTTATAGTTTGTGGGTTCATTCGGAAGGTATTCTGTTGAGAATTCTTTGTTAATAAAATTCCTAATATCGTTAATCGCATCGTTTGAGAGATTGACGGAATCTGTTCGCATGTATGAAATTAATCCAATTGAATCGTTATCATCAATCGCGATACCTTCATATAGTTGTTGTGCCACCATCATGGTTTCTCTTGCGGAAAATCCGAGTTTCCTTATCCCGTCTTGTTGTAGCGTCGAAGTTGTAAATGGGGCGGCAGGTCGTCTAGTTCTCGGTTTTTTAGCCACATTATGAACTGTAACCGTCAAATTTGTGTTTTTGGTTATTTCTGTTAATGCCGATTCTTGTTGTTTTTCCGTTGGAATATCAAATTGTTCCAGTTTATGCCCATTGAGTTTGGACAGTTTAGCAGACATTTCCAGACCTTCTATTTGGCTTTTAAAGTGTATAGTCCAGTACTCCTTTTTATCAAACTTTTCAATTTCTTGCTCTCTTTCAACTATAAGTCTGAGGGCTGGGCTTTGAACTCTTCCGGCTGAAAGATTACGCCCAACTTTTTTCCATAGTAGTGGAGATAAGTTAAAACCAACGAGGTGGTCTAGAGCTCGACGTGCTTGCTGAGCATTTACTAAATCCATGGAAACTTCTCTTGGATTCTTGACGGCAGAAGTAACAGCTGTTTTCGTTATCTCGTAAAATACCACGCGACACAAACGGGTTTTAGGAAGAATTTTTTTCTCAGCAAAAATTTCGGAAAGATGCCAAGCGATGGCCTCACCCTCTCTATCCGGGTCTGTAGCTAAATAAATGATGTCTGATTTTTTGGCTGCATCTAGTATTGTCTTTAAGTGCTTTTTGTTTCTCTCTATCAGTTTGTATCTCATGCCAAAGTTTATTTCTGGGTCGACAGCACCCTCTTTAGCCTCGAGGTCACGGACATGACCGTATGAGGCTAAGATTTGGAAATTTTCGCCCAAAAATTTTTTTAATGTGCTGGCTTTAGAGGGTGATTCGACAATTAATAAATGATCTGGCATACGCTTTGGGATTGCATTAATTATAGGGATATCTGTTGTTTAAAGGACAGATTATGTCTTAAAGTGGCAAAAAATTAATATCGCAAAAAAAATGATTGAAAATAAGCATCTCCTAAACACCCCTAGTTCGTCAAGTTATTGGCGCTTAACTAATAGGCTAATATGAAATTTTTCTTATTTTTTTGTAATATTTTTACGAGATGTTTGATATTTTGATAATCTAATGACCTTTTATAAATCATAAAGAAAATGGCACTGCGAACAATTATAAAATATCCAAACCCGCGACTCCGAAAAATTGCCGAGGAAATCAAAATTTTTAATGAAGATGTTAAAATTTTGTCCGAAGATATGGCTGACACAATGTATAAATCCAATGGAATCGGACTGGCGGCTACACAGATAGATGTACATAAACAAATGATAGTGGTTGATGTATCTCCCAAAAAGGATTGCCTTTACACTTTAATTAACCCAAAGATTATTGAAAAAAAAGGTAGGGTAGAAGTCGAGGAAGGATGCCTGAGTGTTCCTGACATAGTTGCCACCGTATCTCGGGCTGAATATATTAAAATTGAAACTTTAAATTTAAGAGGGGTGAAAAAACATATCGAAGCGACCGAGATCCTTGCAGTTTGTATTCAGCACGAAATAGATCACCTAAAAGGCGTAGTTTTTGTCGATTACTTATCTAGGCTTAAGAGGGATCGGATTGCGAAAAGACTTGCCAAATTGGATCGGGTGGTGAGTTATGATCAATCATAATCATCTCCCTAGACTAATTTTTGCAGGGACACCTGATTTTGCTGAATCGGCCTTGTTGGATCTGATAAGTAATGATTACCCAGTTTCTCTGGTATTAACTCAGCCGGACAGGCCCTCTGGAAGGGGCTATGTGAAACGACAAAGCAGAGTAAAGATGTTGGCAAATAAGTTTGAAATACCTGTTTATCAGCCTCAAACATTAACAAGTCAAGAAGTGGAGCAGAAACTCAGGTCTGTCGAAGCCGAATATCTGATTGTTGCAGCCTACGGTTTGATAATACCGAAAAGCATACTAGAAATATTTAAAAATAAGTGTATAAATATTCACGCTTCTTTGTTACCCCGCTGGAGGGGAGCAGCGCCTATACAGAGGGCGATACTTGCAGGGGATCAGGAAACAGGAATATGTATTATGCAGATGGACGAAGGATTAGATACTGGGCCAATTTATTTAACCGAGAAGGAGAAAATATTATCCTCGGATACCGCTGGTTCGCTTGAAAGTCGTTTGAGGCAAAAAGGTGGTAAAGCAATTGTTAAAGCTCTGAATCTTATAAAAAGTAAAGCTATAAAACCTCGGGTTCAGAGTGGTTTTGGTGTAACCTATGCTCCGAAGCTAATCAAAACGGAGACCAAAATTGATTGGGCCGAGCCGGCCTTTGCTGTGGAACGGTTTATAAGGGCTTTCTCTCCCCAACCTGGAGCCTATACGTCTTTGAATAAAACCAATTTAAAAATTTGGCATGCTATTGAGGTGGACAGCAGTCCAGCTGCAATTCCGGGAACCGTATTAGTAAAAGAGGACAAGACCTTGGTTGTAACGTGCGGTCAAAATGCGCTTCAAATTGAGGAATTACAGCTTTCAGGAAAAAGGAGAATGAAAGCAAGAGATTTTACTTTAGGCTTTAGATTAATTAATGGTCAAATAATGGGTGATTAAATAAATTTTAATGTGACGATGCCAGGATCCTACCGCAATTTCCATGAAAAAAAATGAAATTTTGTTAAGAATAACATTTTTGTTGATTTACATATTAGCACCATTGGGTAATTTGACATTTGGTCAAGAAATTAATGTTCAGGAAGCCGAGGTGAAAAAAGTCAATGAAGATTACTATTTGTCAGCTTCATTGACTATTAATTTGAGTGGAATTTTAGAGGAGGCTCTACAAAAAGGCGTTGCCCTCCATTTTGTGTTGGATTTTGAGTTAGGCAGCAAGCGTTGGTACACATTTTATCTTTGGAATACCAACCTAGTTAGATATTCGCAATCTTATGGGTTGAGCTTTAACGCATTAACTCGAAACTATCGATTAACCTATGGTGGTCTACATCAAAGCTTTGATAATTTACAAGATGCGTTAGCGGTTTTAGGAAAAGTTGGCAGACCGAGAGTTATTGGACATTACCATTTAAAAGAGGGAAAACGATATATTGCACGACTACGTATGCGTTTAGATAAAACCCGTCTACCTAAACCCTTTCAGATTAACGCAATTGGTTCAAGTGATTGGAATCTTGATTCTAATTGGTTTTCTTGGAATGTGGTAAAGTGAAAAATAATAATAATTTAATCAGATTACTTCAAACAAAAGGCATGAGGTATTTGATCATAATTACTCTTGTTCTCGGAGGAGTAATGCTATATCTACTATCTTCTGCGAGTTCGAATACCGCCCTTTTCGCGAAAGATTTGCCTTTACTTCTGGGACTAGGGGTGGCAATGGTGGTAATTCTTCTTCTGTTGGTTGGATATCAGCTTCTCAGAGTAAGGCGACGGCTCAAAGCCAGAGTTTTTGGCGCTAAATTAACTTTGCGATTAGTACTTCTTTTTTCTTTGGTTGCTGTTCTACCAGGTGCTCTGATTTATTCTGTATCGGTGCAATTCTTGGTAGGCTCAATAGAGTCCTGGTTTGATGTCAGGGTCGATAAAGCACTTGAGGGCGGTTTGAGCTTGGGAAGATTAAACCTAGACGCCAGTCTTTCGGAACTCCAAAGGGCGGCAAATACTATGGCGCTGAATCTGACAGAAAAAACAACTAAAGAGCAAATTTCAATGTTGCATGATTTGCGAGAAGAGGCAGGAATTTATGAAGCAGCTTTAATAGATGCGGATGGAGCTATTGTATCTTTCTCTAGCTCTGACCCAGCAAGCCTATTGCCACAAATGTTGGCGCCATCTGTTTTGAGTAAAGTAAGGCGGCAACAAAATTATGCGGTAATTGAGCAGACGGGTGAGTACAGTCTTCGGCTAAGGGCAGCTGTACCGTTAAATGATGCGATGGGTATGATGGAGGTTCTTCAGTTGATACAGCCCGTACCAGATCAACTAGCACGGGATGCTGCAATGGTTGAACAAATGTACGGAGATTACCAGAAACTATCGCTTTCACGAGAAGGGCTTAAAAGGCTGTATACGTTAGCGTTAACAGTTGCTTTAGGGTTGGCTTTGCTTTCGGCTTTGTTATTAGCGGTTTTGTTTAGTGAGAAACTTTCATCTCCTCTCGGATTTCTTGCTGCCGGTACAAAAGCGGTAGCTCAGGGAGATTTTAGTAAACGCTCACCAGTGGCTGGGAGGGACGAGCTTAGCATGCTGACGAGTTCTTTTAATTCGATGACTCAACAACTTGCAGAGGCACAGCTTACCGCTGAAACACACCAAACACAATTAAGCCAAGCCAAAGGTTACTTAGAGAGCGTATTAGCGAACCTATCTGCCGGCGTTATAGCTTTCGATGAGGATTTTGCAATGCAATCCGCTAACAGAAGCGCCAGAAAAATATTAGGCGCAGGCTATATAGACAGCAAAGTTGAAAAATCTCCAGAGGAGTCGGGACCAAGTTCGCTGTGGCTTGCACCAGTAGTAGCTGCCGCACGCGAAAGTTTTAGAAAATCCTCGTCTTCTCCTTGGGAAAAACAAATTGAGTTAGAAACAGATGGGGGACAGCAAGTTTTGCTATTGAGAGGTTCGCAACTTTTTTCTGAAATAGCTGCTGGCTATGTTGTGGTTTTTGACGATATTACTCATTTGTTACGAGCACAGCGCGATGCAGCTTGGAGTGAGGTGGCTAGGCGGCTTGCCCACGAAATTAAAAACCCTTTGACCCCCATTCAATTATCTGCAGAAAGATTACAAATCGGTTTGCATGACAAGGTAGGCTCAGAATCGAGAAGCTTTCTCAATCGAGCCACCTCTACGATTGTCAACCAAGTTACCGAGCTGAAGGGTATGGTTGATGAGTTCAGCCAATATGCGCGGTCACCTGCACCCATATTTAAAACTTTAGACCTTAATTCTCTTATTCGGGAAGTGCTAGATCTTTATGATTTCCAAAAGCTGCAATTTAATTTACATATTTCGGATAAAGCGTTGATGATGTCAGGTGATATTACAAAACTGAGACAATTAATACATAACCTATTACAAAATGCGGAGCAAGCGGTAGAAAATACTGCAAATCCTGAAATTTATATAAGGTCGGACCTCATGGATTCAAATGTTAAACTAATTGTTCGTGATAACGGGGACGGATTTCCGCCTGAACTTCTGTCGCGAGCTTTTGAGCCTTATATTACTACTAAATCCAAGGGTACTGGACTAGGCTTGGCTATAGTAAAAAAAATAGTGGAAGAACACGACGGTAAAATTAACATTACAAATGCCAAACATTCCGGTGCGATTATAGAGATCAATTTGCCAACAAAGATTAAAACCCAAGAGAATAGCCTAGGATGAAGCAAATATTAGTAGTTGATGATGAAGGTGGTATTAGAGAGTTATTATCGGAAATACTCACGGACGAAGGGTACCAGGTGTTACTAGCTAACAATGCTGAAGATGCCCGCAAAATTCGTCGAGAAACAAGACCAGATTTAGTGCTATTGGATATTTGGATGCCGGATACCGATGGCATTACGCTCTTGAAAGAATGGGGAGCCCGAGGACAACTTTCTATGCCGGTTATAATGATGTCGGGTCATGGCACGATTGACACGGCGGTTGAGGCCACCAAGATAGGAGCGCATACTTTTCTCGAGAAACCATTTGCTGTAAGAAAGCTCTTAACCGTAGTTTCTTCGGCCCTACACAAACAAACAGAAACAAAAACAAAAATACGGAGTATGTTGTCCCTCGTGGGAGGGTCCAAAAAAGTCCAGCGATTTAGAGCACAAGTTGAAAAATTGAAAAGCAACAGAACTTCTGTCCTAATATTGGCTGAGCCAGGGCTTCAAGCAAATGATATAGCAAAAGAACTACATCCCACTGGAGAGCCGTGGATCGAGCTAGTTAATTCGGATTATCCAGAAAATTGGAAAGTGAAATCTAAAAGAGCTAACACTGGCGGTGTTATTTATTTTAGAGATGTGCATCATTTCAAGCCCTCTAATCAAAAGATTGTTAAGCATTATCTCAATGATATCCAGTCGTCTGGGCTGCGAGTTATTGGATCGAGTTTGGATGGTATTTCATCGTTGATTGCAAAAGGTGAGTTTGATACTGAATTGTATAGTTT
>PAHB01000050.1 GCA_002704665.1 Pseudomonadota bacterium | reverse complement strand
GACTTTGCTCAAGCAGGTTTTCAAAAGTTTCAACGTCTTTTGCTTTAATTTCTTTAGGATCGCTGTGCACCCAAGTTTTGAATTGAGACCAACTTACCGACCAGCCATCACCCGGATCAGTTATTTTATTAATCTCTTCAAGGTAAGTTTTTTTGATGCTTGCCGAAAATCGCGATAATACTTCATATTGATTTAAAATAACCGCTCTCAGGGTATTTGCATTACAAATATTTTCGGTTCGATTTAATTTAACTTGCGGTGCGATTTTTTTTATATGCGCTAATTTTAATGCTGAAAAAATCTTAATGTAGAGCCATCCAATGTCAAATTCATACCATTTTGAGGATAATTTAGCGGAGGTTGGATAAGCGTGGTGATTGTTATGTAGCTCCTCACCACCAATTAGGATTCCGAACGGAAAAATGTTTTTGCTTGCATCTTTAGTTTGAAAGTTTCTATAACCCCAATAATGACCTACACCATTAATTACTCCGGCCGCTGTGAGTGGAATCCACAGCATTTGAACAGCCCATATTGATAGTCCTATTGGGCCAAATATTATAATATTTAGTACCAACATTATTCCAACCCCGGTAGTGCTCAGTGGACTATAAATTCGATTTTCTAGCCAATCGTTTGGAGTTCCGTGTCCATATTTTTCCAAAGTCACCTTATTTTGACTCTCGGCGCGGTAAAGTTCTGCACCCTCAAAAAAAACTTTCCTTATTCCCTTAATTTGAGGGCTATGGGGATCATCTTTAGTCTCGCATGTTGCATGATGTTTTCTGTGAATCGCCGTCCAGGCTTTAGTCGACATGCCAGTGGTCAACCACAACCAAAATCGAAAAAAATGCGATAGTAAGGGATGAAGCTCTAATGCTCGGTGGGCCGAGTGTCTGTGCAGAAATATCGTAACTGAGGAAATAGTTACATGGGTTAACAGCAATGTCACTAAAACATATCCCCACCAAGGAAAATTTGCCAAACCGAAAACCCACATTGGAAACGTAGTGTGATCTTCCATCTACATCCTAAGTTGCCTATATTTAAAAAGTAGATTCGATTGTACCCAAATTTCAAAGAAACATATAGTTATCACTCTTTTTGTTAGTTATTTTTGAGTTTGGATATTAATCATACTCTATCGATATTTTTTTTAAAATTGATTCAAAAGACCTTCCTTTTTTATTTGTAAACTTAATTTTGACCGGCAAATAATTATGTTTTTTAGAAAGCCATATTTCAAATTTTCGTTTGTCGTTTTTGTCAATAACTTTTATTAATCGCAGGGTATTAAAAACACCTGCTGGCGTTGTTATTTTTTCTGTGTTTTTTCCCATATATTTATAGCTTTTTAGTCTTCTTCCATCTGTCAGTGAGATTTCCATTAGTTTCCCTGGTGGTTTAACTAAAAATGAGAATAAGAAACTTGCTTGGTCTATAGTGTTTGGATTAATGGGAATCTTTTTTATGCTGTTAGCGTTGGTGATGATAATACTCTTGTTTATCCAATCAAAATTAGCGGATCTCTTTCCTTTATAACGCCCACGTTCTTCAAAAAGTTTTGGTTTAAGTCCTGCGGTGGTAACTATACCTTTTGAAACTCTGTGAATTTTTTCTAAAAAAAGGCTTGCAATCCCCTTCGGGTTTGTTGTGCTTATGATTTCGTAATCTGAGCCTGATCGCTTAAAAGTTTCGGTGTTTTTGCCGATGGTAATTCCACTTGTAGTTATTTCGAATTGTAAAATAACGATCTTCGGTATAACAGTTTTCGCGCAAACGATACAGGATGATAGTAATAATATTACAGCAACGATTAATCGCATGGGCTTCATGGTTTGAGACAAATGATAGACATATCCAATCGCATTTTAATTTTTCGCTATAATCGAATTTTTTTTATTTAAGAAAAAAGCTCAATAAATTTGAAATTCAAGTATCCCTAAACAATAATAAACTCGAAAATTTAGGGTCTTCGTCTACGAAAACTTTGTCATCTTTTATTCGCAGTTTTTTTTCTAAAAACCATTTCACAGCGATAGGATAGATTTGATGCTCTTGTTCTAGTACTTTTTTCGCTAAAGATTCTTCGTCGTCTTTGGGATTTACTGGAATAGCCGACTGAACTATTATTGGACCCGCATCTAATGAAGGTGTTACAAAATGAACGGTACAGCCGTGGATGCGTACACCCTTTTTAATGGCTTGCTTATGGCTATGTTGGCCTGGAAATGCTGGAAGAAGTGAGGGGTGAATATTTAAAACTTTATTCTCAAATCTTGATAAAAATTGTTTTGATAAGACTCTCATAAATCCTGCAAGAAGAATTAAGTCAGGTTCATATTCTTCCAATTTTTTCGCCAAAGCCAAGTCAAAATCTTGCCTGTTTGAATATGTTTTATGGTCTATAATCGCTGTTCTTATCCCCATATTTTTTGCTCTTTTTAAACCGCCCGCATGTGGGTTATTACTGGCAACTAATACAAATTTGCCAGGAATATCAGAACTAACTAGGTTTTCCATGTTACTGCCTCTGCCGGATATCAGCACTACAATTTTATTCATGGCTAGCCTATTTTATTATTAAAGAGGAATTATTAGATTTTTTAACTATACTTCCAATAATCACGGATTGTTCACCTTCATCGTGAAGTATTTTTTGAGCGGTAGGGACGTTTTTCTCTGAAGCTATCACAATCATTCCGATACCGCAGTTAAAAATTCTTAGCATAGATAATTGATCTAAATCTCCTACGGTGCTGATCCATTGGAAAATTTCTGGCATTTGCCAAGAATCTGGTGTAATCAAGCCAGCTAATTCTTTCGGCAAAATACGAGGTAAATTTTCTATTATTCCGCCGCCGGTTATGTGGGCTAATCCATTAATAGAGAGTTGTCGGTTAAGTTGCAGTATAGAATTTGCGTAAATGCGGGTAGGTGTAATTAGAACTTCACCTAGCGTAGTTTCTTGCAGTGGCGTTGTAAGCGGTATGCCGGTTTTCGCAAGTATATTATGAACCATTGAGAACCCATTGGAGTGGAGCCCACTGCTTTTAAGACCGATTAATATATCTCCTTCTTTGATATTTTGCCCTGTGATTATTTTTTGTTTTTCTACCACCCCCACGGCGAAGCCAGCTAAATCGTATTCGCCGTCCTTGTACATTCCTGGCATTTCCGCTGTTTCTCCCCCGATTAAAGAGCAATTTGAGCTCAAACAACCTTCCGCAATTCCACTAATGACATCTTTAGCAGTTTTTACGTCTAATTTTCCACACGCATAATAATCTTGAAAAAAAAGTGGAGTAGCTCCTTGAGTCAGTATGTCATTGACGCACATTGCTACTAGGTCAATTCCAATAGTGGTGTGTTTCGCCATTTGGAAAGCTAGTTTTAGCTTGGTTCCAACGCCGTCAGATCCAGATACGAGAACCGGATTTTTAATCGATTTGGGCAATTCATACATTGCCCCAAACCCTCCGATACCGCCAAGAACTCGGCCTGTCTTGGTTCTTGCTGCAATTGGCTTGATGGCGTCAACAAGTTGATTCCCAGAATCAATATCCACTCCGGCTGCTTTGTAAGGATCAGGTTTTAAATTATCTTTTTTCAATTTATACAATTATATTTTTCGATAGTAAAATTTTGACAGAAACTACAATTTTTTTGCAGCTATTTTTTTTTTATTCAATATAATAGTTCAATTATATTTAAAATGGTGAGGACGTGAATAGTTTGGGTCAAAAATTCTTAATTAGGGTTGTAACGGCATTCATCTCGAGATTTGCCTTTTTCCTAAAATAGTGTCGTGAGCACCAGGCAACTCTCGCTTTTGTTTGATATAAAGCCTGCTCCTAGCTTTGATAACTTTGTCACTGGTAAAAATATGGAATTAGTTGATAAGCTTAAGTCCGCTTGCTCCAGAGTGTTTGACGAGGGATTTATTTATATTTGGGGTAACAAAGGAACAGGAAAAAGTCACCTATTAGCGGCCATGCGGAAGTTGTCAGATGAGAATGGAGTTTCAACCTTTTTTTTTAGAAAGAATCAAAAAATCAAAAAATACCGCAGGCGGTGTGGTTCCTCCCTGCTACTTGTTGATGATGTGCATCTACGCACTGATAATGATCAATATTTTATTTTTGATTGGTATAATGAACTCAAAGCAAACCACGGAGCCCTGGTTGTGGCTGGGGACGAACCCCCTTACGCTCTTAATATTAGGGCGGATTTACTGACTCGTTTAGGCTGGGGATTGGTTTATCGAGTGCACGAACTGACCGATTCCCAGAAGCTTGAGGCAATGGTGAAATATAGCTTGGAGAGGGGATTTTATTTGTCCAGCGAGGTGATAAACTATGTTTTGCGGCATAGGGCGAGAGATTTAAATTGTTTGCTAGAAATTTTAGAAGGAATAGACTACTACTCGATTGAAACTCGGAGGCGAGTAACGGTGCCCTTAGTAAAAGAGTTTTTTGCGATTAGTCAAAGCATTTAACTTGAATAAGAAGGTTTTCTGGAATTTTAATGATTTTGAGAGGTTTTTTGATATGCGTTTGGCGCTTTTTGACTTGGATAATACCCTCCTAAACGGAGACAGCGATTACGAATGGGGTCAATTTCTAATTCAAAAAGGAGTTCTGGATAAGGCTGTTCATGAAGCAAAAAATCAAGCGTTTTATGACGCATATAATGCGGGGAATATGAATATTAACGAATTTCTCTCTTACCAGCTCGGCAATTTAGCTGAACACAGCCGACGAAAATTGAAGAAATGGCGAGAGGAATTTTTACCAAAAAGAATATTACCCTTAATCACCTCTCAAGCGAGATCCTTACTAAAATCTCATGATGATGACGTAAAAATAATCATAACGGCTACAAATAGCTTTGTGACTGAGCCTATAGCGAAGGAGCTGGGTATTAATAATTTAATAGCTACAGAACCACAGATAAAAAACGGGGAATTTAATGGCTTAGTTGAGGGAATTCCTGCTTTTCGAGAAGGTAAGGTTGATCGGTTAAAAAAATGGCTCAGAGAGAATGAGATGATTTTTTCGGATTTTTCTGAAACTTGGTTTTACAGTGACTCTATGAACGACTTGCCTCTTTTGTCGTTTGTTTCGCACCCCGTAGCTGTGGATCCTGATCCAGCTCTCGAAGGATATGCCATCAAGCACGGATGGCAAATAATTAGTCTGCGCACTATTAATGGGTGATAACCAGAATGATAACCCTCTTTGTTAGTTTTCTCCCCCAAACAATTTTATGATCTTCGGTTTTCTAAAGCATTTAAGGAGACAATCAAAAGGCGAAAGTCAAAAAAACCGAGTGCTTATATACAAAAACGAACACTCGATTGACCCTGGTAAAATAAGCATTGCTGCAAATAAGGCAATAAAAGGTCTTCAAGAAAAGGGTTATCGCGCTTTTATTGTTGGTGGTGCCGTTAGAGATTTGTTGCTTGGCCTTACTCCTAAAGATTTTGATATTGCCACGAATGCTACACCCGAGGAGATTAAAGAAATTTTCCGGCGATCAAAAATTATTGGTCGAAGATTCCGGTTAGTGCATGTCTATTTTAGTAGAGAGGTGCTAGAAATCTCTACTTTTAGAGCGACGGTATCAACAAATCGTAATTCCATGTTTTTGCGAGATACAACAGGTCGAATTATTAGAGACAACATATTTGGTACTCAAGAAGAAGATGCTCTACGGAGAGACTTTACTGTGAATGCGATGTTTTATAGCCCGGATGAGGAAGTGCTGATTGACTATAGCAATGGTTACCGTGATCTGGTGGCCAAGAAACTTAAGATTATAGGAAAACCTGATACTAGATTTAGGGAGGATCCAATTAGGATTCTCCGCGCCGTTCGGTTCTCTACTCAACTCGGATTAAGTATTGATAAATTGAGTTTAAAGTCGATGAGATTGCAGAAAAATTTACTTTTAAATGTGCCTTCGTCTAGATTATTTGAGGAAACCTTGAAGGTTTTGTTATGTGGCGAAGCGGTAAAAGCACTGAGTGAACCGGAATCCTACGAGTTTTTAGGACTTCTATTGCCGGAAATAAAAGGGGCCATGAGCAAAACGGGGAACAAAGAGTTTTTGTTAAATGCACTCAATAAAACAGATGAAAGAGTTGCAAATAATCAACCTAACTCTCCAGCGTTTGTATTGGCAGCTATTTTTTGGCATGAGATTTTAAGCCGATGGCAAAAGGAAGAATTGACGGGTAAGAAGCCATTCTCAGCAATTGTTTCGGCGATTGATGAGTTTATTAACAAACGCTCAAGAAGTTCGATCTTAGAAGTCCCTAAGCGGTTTGAATTAGATATGAGAAATATATGGTTAATGCAAGCTAAGTTTCAAAAAACAGCAGGGCGGCAGTCCTATGCGCTACTTAGGACAAACCGGTTTCGGGCGGGTTACGATTTTATGCTTTTGAGAGCGGATGTTGGTCAATTGGATACCAAGATTGCAAATTGGTGGCAAGTTTTTCTAAGAAATAATGGTGATGAAAAGAAAACTATATCTAGACATCAATTGGGTTCGTTCCCAGGTAAAGGGTACAAAAAACGCTTTAATATGCATCGATCCGAGGAGGGATAACTTGTATGAGTCCTGTGTGTGTGGACGTATATATTGGTTTAGGTAGTAATGTTGGAGATTCTCAAATCGAATTAGCAACAGCAATCAAAATGATTTCCGAATTGGAAAACTGTAGTTTAATTAAGTCGTCCTCATTCTACGAAACAAGTCCAGAGGGGGATAAGAAGCAGCGAAATTACTTAAATGCGGTTGTTAAAATAAAAACTACAATAGGTCCGGACGCGCTACTGGCGGAATTGTTGCTCATTGAAACTCAGCGAGGACGAATCAGACAGGGCAAAAATAAGCCCCGAGTGTTAGATCTTGATTTACTTTTGTATGGGAATCTCTCAATAGCAAATTCGGGTTTGACAATACCGCATCCAAGAATGCATCTAAGAGCATTTGTTTTGGAACCACTAATAGAGATAGACTTTGATTTAAAGATAAACGGCATTGGGCTGGCCAGATGTCTATTGAGTGACATTTCCGGCACATTAGTAAAAAAGTTAGATGGAAAAAGAATTTAAATACATTGCGGTTGAAGGTCCAATTGGCGCGGGGAAAACCAGTCTCACCCGACTTTTGAGTGAGCATTTGGGCAAAGAAGTTCTTTTGGAGGAGCCAGATAGCAATCCGTTCTTAGAAGAGTTTTATAAAAATAGGGAGCGCTATGCGTTAGCTGTACAGCTGAATTTTTTCTTGCGCCGCGTTGAACAAATAAATCAGGTTAAGCAGATGAACCTTTTTCACAGTGGTACAGTGGCTGATTTCCTTATTGAGAAAGACCCCATATTTGCTCGACTAAACCTCAGCAATGACGAGCTGAAATTGTACAGACAAATTTATGACTATTTGAAGCCCAACATGCCTGTGCCGGATTTGGTAATATACTTGCAGGCATCGCCGACGAAGTTGATTGAGCGAGTCAAAACAAGGGGCAAAGTTTACGAAAGGAATGTCACCAAAGAATATATCACTTCGGTATTTGTTGAGTATCAAAATTTTTTTCACTCCTATGACACTGCTCCTATTTTGATTGTAAACAGCGACAACTTGAATTTTGTTGATAAAACAGCGCATTTTGATATGTTGCTAGAGCGTATTTTTGGGATGAGGAGCCCACGAGAATTTTTTGGTTTGGCTGGTTAGTTGTTTCCATAAGAATTTAAAATATGAAAATTATTAGACACGTAACAGATCTAAGAGAATTTCTAGAAAAATCCACGAACGTAGCTTGCGTACCGACGATGGGCAATATTCATGCGGGGCATTTGAGCCTAGTAGATTTGGCAAAAAAAAACAGCGATTTCGTGGTGACAACGATTTTTGTCAATAGATTGCAATTTAATCAAGCGGGTGACTTCACGGATTATCCCCGTACTCTAGAAGAGGATTTTAAAAAATTAGAAAAAGCAAACAACGATATTGTATTTTGTCCTGAAGAGAACGATATTTATCCGCAAAAACAGCAATATTTTATTGATCCGCCGAAGATTGCTAAAAAGCTTGAGGGCAGATTCAGGCCTGATCACTTTCGTGGAGTGTGCACAGTTGTCATGAAGCTCTTCAATATTGTTCAACCACAAGTAGCAGTGTTTGGAAAAAAAGACTACCAGCAATTGGCTATAATAAAAGGCCTAGTGAAGGATTTTGCGTTACCGATTCGCATTTTATCTGGTGAGACAGTAAGAGCGCAGAGCGGACTCGCACTGTCCTCGCGAAACGTTCGTCTAAACCAATCGGAGCTCAAAGAAGCTCCAAGGTTAAGGTCTGCCATGCAGATTATCTACGATGCGATAAAATCGGGGGATCGTAATTTTGTTGCAATGGAGTATGCTGCAGGGGAGCTGCTTGCCAGACATGGATGGAAGGTGGATTATGTGGTCGTTCGTACGCAAGTGGGGTTGCTTCGACCCTCCGAAAAAGACAAGAATTTCGTAATTCTTGGCGCTGCGACTTTAGGTAAAACCCGATTAATAGATGATTTAGAGGTATCTAGTCCATGACTACTCGGTTAGATTTTTTGGGACAAAAATCCACTCAGCCATGGCTGTGATTTTCGTCCCCGATAGAGAGGGTGATATCTCCGACATTCGGTGGAAAAATGCTTTTGAACGTCATTTGCCAAATTTGAGTTTCTTCCAATGGCCCATACAGAAAAAAGCACCAGAAATAAAATACGCGATTGTTTGGAAGCCACCGGAAAAAATTTGGAGATTTTTGCCAAATCTGGAGGCCGTGTTCGTTTTGGGAGCAGGTGTTGATTCGGTATTACAGGGGGGAAGGATTCCAAATGAAGTTCGAATTGTGCGGATAGTAGATGGCGGAATGGCGAGACCCATGTCGTTCTACGCGCTTCACGCCTGCCTATTTTTTCAGGGAGGATTTCAAAAATATAGGGAAAATCAACTATCTGGTATGTGGAAAGTTTTTGATTATTCCCCCCCCGAAAAATGGCCAGTTGGAGTAATGGGAGTGGGAGTAATTGGCCATCAAGTCGCTAATACGCTATTAGAAAACGGCTTTCCCGTTATCGGATGGGCCAGGACAAAAAAAATAAATAGAAAGTATAAGGTTTTTACAGGTAAAGAAGAATTGAATTTATTTTTATCAAATCTAAAAATTTTAATAAATGTTTTGCCTTATACTAAATGGACGCGGGGGATACTTAATTCTAAAACACTTTGCCAAGTACCTCGAGGAAGCTTTCTTATAAACATTGGTCGTGGAGAAGCAATTGTCGAGAATGATCTTGTAGCAGCGATAGAATGCGAGCACATTCAAGGCGCGTTTTTGGATGTATTTTTAAATGAGCCCTTGCCTTCTGATCATCCATTTTTTCATAACAAATCGATTTTTATAACACCTCACATTGCAGCACCTACATTCGTTGAGGAGGCTATTGAGCAGATTATTAGCAACATTAACCTTATGAATAGCGGACAAAATCCAATTGGTTTAGTAGATAAGCAGCAAGGTTATTGAATTATATTTTAAGAGATCGGGAGCTTGTAATTAGCGTACTCCTCTCTAAGTTTATTTTTTTGAAGTTTACCTGTTGCTGTATGAGGTAGTTCATTAACAAAAACCACATCATCTGGAATCCACCATTTGGCAACTTTATCTTTGAAAAACTCGATCAATTCTTTTTTTGATACTGTCGCTCCTTGTTTTTTTACAGCTATTAGCAAAGGTCTTTCATCCCATTTTGGATGGTACACCGCAATAACAGCTGCTTCTATAACATCTGGATGCGAGACCGCGGTATTTTCTAGATCAATTGAGCTTATCCATTCCCCTCCAGTTTTGATCACGTCTTTCGCTCTATCAGTGATTTGCATGAAGCCCTCCGGATCGATCGTGGCAACATCACCAGTAGGAAACCAGTCGAGACCATCTGAGTCTTTTCGCAAGCTATCATTTTTTTCGTTTCGAAAGTAATTGTTTAATATCCATGGGCCACGAACCAACAGTTCACCGAAAGCTTTACCATCCCAAGGCAACTCTACTCCATTGTCGTCAACTATTTTTAAATCGACTCCAAAAATTGCACGACCTTGTTTGTCCTTAATTGCTAATTGTTCTTCCCGATCTAGTGAAAGATGTTTATTTTTTAGGGAAGAGACTGTTCCTAAAGGACTCATCTCTGTCATACCCCAAGCGTGTATTACCTCAACGTTGTAATCTTTCTCAAAGCTTCTTGTCATAGCGGGTGGAACCGCAGAGCCACCGATTACAGTTCTTTTGAGAGTCGAGAATTTTAAATTTTTGTCTTTGAGATGGCTAACTAATCCCATCCAAATGGTGGGGACTCCTGCAGATAAAGTAACTTTTTCTTTTTCAAATAATTCAAACAGACTCGCGCCATCCATACCGGCCCCCGGCAACACCAATTTAGCGCCGGTCAAAGCAGCAGCATAGGGAAGACCCCATGCATTAGCATGAAACATTGGCACCACCGGGAGAATGACATCTCGGGCTGAAAGGTTCAGCGCATCTGGCATTGCAGCCGCATAGCTATGCAAAATTGTAGTTCGATGCTGGTACATGACACCCTTCGGGTTGCCAGTAGTCCCCGACGTATAGCAAAGTGAAGAATCAGTTTTTTCATCAAGGTCAGGCCAAGCGAATTCTGTCGATGCTTGCGATAATATCTCCTCGTAACAAAGCAGATTGGGTACATTGCTTTTTTGAAGATTTGATTTGTCTGACATAAGTATATAGTGATTAACATGCTGCAAAAGAGGTGCTAGTTTTTCAACAATCGGAGAAAAAGTTAGGTCAAAGAATAGGCAACAATCGCCAGCGTGATTAATAATGTAGGCAATTTGCTCAAGAAACAGTCGGGGGTTGACAGTATGACAAATTACACCGCTGCCTGACACTCCGTAATATATTTCCAGATGCCTGTGAGTGTTCCAAGCTAGTGTTGCAATGCGATCTCCTTTTTTAACGCCTAAATTTGCTAAAGCGTTAGCTAGGGTTTTGGACCTTCTGTGGGCTTCCGAGTAGGTATAGCGGTGAATTGGTCCTTCAACTGTACGGGTGACTATCTCTGTATTGCCGTGATAACGATCAGCAAATTTTATCAGCGACGAAATTAATAAGGGCACATCCATCATATGAGCATTCATATCGTAATTTCCTTAATTACAAGTTTCTATTTCGAAATCTTTTTTTTGGAATTTGGCTTTTTATATTTTCTCTTTCGGTCAAATTATAATGGCAGACAACCATTATTTTGAAGCACATCAAGAAATTAATTCTAATGCAAAAAATTACACTAAAGCAAAAACTCTGAGTAGCCGCTAGATTTTTACCATTTACTTGATATACTAATTACTGGTTAAACAATTAATAATAATTAGGGGAAGGAAAGTTTTTGGAGTTTTTTCTTGTAACAGTACTAAACAGTCTGTCCTACGGCTTGTTATTGTTTATGCTCTCGTCTGGCTTGACTCTTATTTTCAGTATGATGGGGGTGCTGAACTTTGCGCACGCGAGTTTTTACATGCTGGGGGCTTATCTTGCTTATCAGGTTGGATATTTTACGGGTTTCTGGCCCGCTTTGTTTCTAGCCCCTATTTTGGTAGGTGCTTTCGGAGCTGTTGTAGAGAGATACGGACTTCGTACTGTTCATAAGTTTGGACATGTTGCTGAGCTTTTGTTTACTTTCGGACTTGCGTATGTAATTGAAGAGGTCGTCCACCTTATCTGGGGGCGCGCACCGGTAGACTACCGGGTTCCAGCTTCCCTTGACTTCACAATATTTACCATTTTCACCACCAAATATCCAGCATACAGGGCATTTATGATGGCGATATCTGTCTCGATGCTAGTAGTCCTATACCTGTTGCTGACCCGGACCCGAGTGGGACTTATAGTTCAGGCATCGCTGACCCATCCAGATATGGTGGAGGCTCTTGGACATAATGTTCCCAGAGTTTTTATGTTTGTCTTTGCGGGAGGCGCGGCTTTAGCTGGCTTGGCAGGAGTTCTAGGAGGGAATTTATTTATAACAGAGCCGGGAATGGCATTTGCTGTCGGAACTATTATCTTCGTTGTTGTTGTTTTTGGAGGAATGGGATCGCTGCCGGGAGCTTTTGTGGCATCTTTGTTTATCGGAACCATCCAAACTTTTTCAGTTGCTCTTGATTATTCTTTTATAAATTTTCTTCAGTTTGTTGGTTTTGAAATATCCCAAAATTCGATTTTTTATGGGTTATCTACGATCACCCTATCTCAATTGGCTCCTGTTTTACCTTACCTCCTACTCGTTTTGATGTTGATTTTCCGACCCAGCGGATTAATGGGAAATAGGGAGACGTAAACACGGTATGATGAACTTTACTAAAAATAATTATGTTTGGTTTATTTTGGCCGCTCTTTTTTTAGTGCTTCCCCTTATATTCACCCAGAGCTTTGCTTTGTCTTTAATGACTCAAATGGGTATAGCCATAATATTTGCACTTTCTTACAATATGCTTTTGGGTCAGGTTGGCTTACTGTCTTTTGGACATGCCGTCTATTACGGATTGGGGGCATTTTTTACAGCGCATATTCTTAATTTGATAGCGGATGGAATAATTTGGCTTCCGATAACATTTGTACCCATTTTTGGTGGACTTTTCGGAATGTTTTTCGGTTTTATTATAGGGATTGTCACCACCCGACGACCAGGTACGCCTTTCGCAATGATCTCTCTAGGAATAGCGGAGATGGTGGCTGCCAGCGCCCTTATGTTTACCGCTTTTTTTGGTGGCGAAGCGGGTATCGATGCTAATCGCACCTCGGGAGGGGCGATGTTAGGTATCAGTTACGGACCCCAAATCCAAGTTTATTATTTAGTTATGACCTGGTGCTTAATAAGTATTGCGGGTATGTACGCTATTACCAGAACGCCTTTGGGTAGGATGGCGAACGCCGTGAGGGACAATCCTGAGAGGGCGAAATTTATTGGTTACAACCCGACCCGGGTCCGTTGGATGTCTTTAACTTTAGCCGGTTTTTTTGCTGGACTTGCAGGTAGCTTATACATTATTAACTATGAGATAGTAACATTTGAGACACTTGGTATACTTGAATCAGGCAGAGTTGTTCTCATGGCATTTATTGGGGGGATAGGACATTTTTGGGGGCCAATAATCGGTGCCGTTTTAGTTACTTTTTTGCAGTCAGCTCTCTCGAACTATACTGAGGCGTGGTTGTTGTATTTCGGTTTATTGTTTTTGGTGATTATAATGTTTTCGCCAGGAGGGATCGCTGGACTGATCGCAAAGCATGAGCCGGTAGTGCGCGCTAAATTGCTCAGGAGATTAATCCCTTCCTATTCTGTGGTTGCGGCGACGGGAGCGGTTATGCTGCTGGGCTTTGTATCCATAATAGAAATGATTTACCACGTTGAATCAGCTATATCTGGACATGAACCAATGCTTCTTTTTGGGGTTTTGATTAATCCATCAAGCTTAAATCCATGGCTCGTGATTGTTTTGGTTTTTGTGGTGGGTACCTCTTTGTTTGTCAGGTCGACAAAAAATGTTGGGAAGGCCTGGGATGATTTAGGTCCGGATTTACAGAAAAAGGG
>PAHB01000049.1 GCA_002704665.1 Pseudomonadota bacterium | reverse complement strand
GTGATCACAGAAGCCGCCAGACCAACTTCCCCTACTAATAAAGCCCATATTCCAAAAGCCATTCCTGCCGGAAGTAGGTTAGGCACCAGACTAATCAAACCAAGCCTTAGGTCTTTGAGTGCGAAAATCAATAGTCCTGAGATAAGTGCTAATGCGAGGGTGGTTCCAAGGAGCATTGTGTTAATATTTCGCTCTGTTATGTAGGCGAATAGTGCAAAAGTCCCAGTGGCATTTTTGTTTTCTGCGTGAGCGAAGTTTTCTTCCAACCAAATTTTTGCGGCTCTATCTAACTTTTGCAATTCGCGTGTTGAAATATTTTCAAGTGTCGCAATGATACGGGTAGAAGATTTGTCCACGCTTATTTGGTTGTTTAGGTCTAGGCCCTGTGGCAAGGACATTTCGTACAATAGAAGGTATTGCGCAGCAAGATTTCTGTCCTCTGGGAGTTTGTAATATTCATTGCTATCTCCATGCATATTTTTATTTAACCTCTTGAAGGTGTCAGTAATGGAAGATACGTGGACAACACTTTCCTGTTTTCGTAAGAAATCTGCAAATTGGTCAAGTCGTGATAGATATTCCGGATCAGATATTCCGCCTGAGGTTTTTGCAGGAATAGACCATTCAGTTCTGTACACTCCTGTTAAATTTTCTAGGGCAAAATCTGCTGCTTGTCTGAAAGGCATTGATTTGTCAAAGTAGTTGACAAATTCATCGTTCAATTCGATACGCGGTATCATTGAAAAAAGCACTACGGCGGTGACGCTTGAAATAACCAAAAGTTTGTTTTTATTGATAATAACCAATTCCGCGATCTTTTCCATAAACTTGCCTTCGGAGGGATTGATTCGGGCCTTCATTGGAAAAATAGCAGCTAGCGCAGGCAGAAGTGTCATAGATAATGCCCAAGCCGCAGTCACTCCAAGTGCACAAATATTTCCTAAATCATTGAATGGGGGAGCATCAGAAAAGTTGAGGGTCAAGAAACCGATCACGGTGGTTATACTTGTGAGGAAGACTGGCCAGCAATTTACACGCATTGATTCTTCTATCGCTGCCCATCTAGTACGCCCTCCCCTCATTTCTTTAAACATAGTGGTTAGTATATGAATCGCATCGGCTACCGCCAAAGTCATAATAACAACGGTTGCACCAGCTGATGGCGTTGACATATCAATTCCGAGGAAGCCAGCCACTCCCCAACCTGTTAGCACAGAGAACGCGATGATGAAGATGGTGATGATAACGGCTCCCATAGATTTTAATAGAATTGCAAGCATGATGAGTAAAACGACTATCATTCCAGGAAATAAAGTTTTACCGTCTGCCTGACTAGATTCAAAAAATGCGCTGTTTAGCGCAATGTTGCCGACTATTTCCAAGCGAACGCCTGGATTTTCGATCTCGAATTTTTTCGCGATTTCGCGAGCTTTGGTCATAGCAAGCGGTACTTCATTAACTGATTTGGAGGGTAGGGTGAGAGTAGCACTTACCGCCGTAGTGCGGCCGTCGGCTGAAACTAAAAGATCTTTGATCAGTGGTTCATTAAGTACCACGTTTCGGATATATTTTGCATCTTCTAAATTTATCGATTGGTTTAATTCAACTAAATCTCTAACGATTAAATTATCGCCCTCAGCATAGCTATGTTGAAAATTTGCAATGGAGCTGACGCGGGTAGTGAAAGGGATTTGCCAGAATTCTTCGGTAAGTGTTCTCAAATTCTCCAAGAACCGAGGGTTAAAAATATCTCCGCTCTGGGGTTGAAGAACGAACTGTAGAACGTCGTTCCGTGAATAGGTGTTTTGTAGTTTCTCGTAAGCTGCTAATTGCGGGTTTTCATCGGAGAAAAAAATACGATAATCAGTTTGAAATTCGATAAATTTCATTCCTAAAGCTAAGGCAAATACTAAAACTATCGTTCCTAGGCTGACCAGCCAACGCCATTGAATGACAAATTTTGCGAATCGAGTAATTTTATCGTGTTTTTCCCTCATATGGCACTTTCTAAAAAAATGAGTTAGATTTTTTGGTTGATCTGACGTCTCGAACTTATTCGTATTTTAGCAAACAATTTGTTTCTGAGATAACCACTAAAGGCGCCTGGAGGTTTCTGTTGAAAATATCTGTCTGGCTACGAAAGCATAGATGCCCGGACCGATATATGTAAACATACAACAGTTTACAGCACTCTAAGGGAAGTTTCGATCCGGGCAAACCTTGCTTATAGAATAAGGCAAAATCCTTATGTAAACGCTGTAAACATGGTATCCTAACAGACTTTTGGTTGTCAACGTTTATCGTAGATGTGTGAAACCGACAGTCTGGGAGGTGCTTGTTGGAGTAGATGAAATTAAGCTCCTAAGTAAAAATTAAATGGGGAAGCTTTTAAAACAAAACAAGGTGGCATATCACCATGGCAATCTCAGAGTGGCGTTGCTTAGCACCGCGCGAGATCTACTGGAGGAAAACGGCGCTGCGAACCTATGCCTAAGAGAGCTTTCTCGGAGGGCTGGAGTTTCACATGCCGCTCCTTACAGGCATTTTAGAGATAAGCAGGCTCTCCTCAAATCGTTGATAATTGAGGGTTACGAGTTGATTAGATTGGCGGAAGATTCAAAACAGGCCTCGGCAAATCTTCCAAAAGAAAAGTTGTTTATTGCGATGACTAATTATGTCGAGTTTGGTTTAGCATATCCAGAATTACACCAGCTTATTTTTGGCATTCAACACAATAATTTAACAGATAATGAAGTTAAATCTGCTGGAAAAGCGTGTTTTGATCAATTTGTGGCAATAGTAAAAGACGCATTACCCACAGCAAAAAAAAATGATGCGCGCTTCGTTGCTCTTTCTCTTTGGTCGCATGCGCATGGAGTATTACTTTTGACACCAAATCCTCGAAATAAGGGACGAGGAGTTTGTGATTTTTCGGGTGAAAATGCGGCTGGATATATGAAATCATTGCGTTATGGCATGGAAGCTTTGGTAGCAGGATCCTTTGGCCAAAAATGGAAGAATCCTTATCTCTTTTAACGTTTATATTTTTTAGTAGTTAACCATAACATTAAACATTAGTAGATCACTCTCCCTGTTTGGTTGGTCAGGCAAGTGAGCTTCTGATTCTTCACTTCTGGTATAGCTTGCTGACAAGGCACTATTAAAAAACTTGAAATCAAGCCCTAGACTGTAACGCCAACTAGATTGTCGTAAATCGTCTATGTTAGCGTGGTGAAGAACGCCGTGATTATTATGATAGAAACTGTTAACACTTGAACTCTTACTCAGGTCGAGAACATGCTCAATTTGACCGTGCGGGCTAAGTTTACCAAAGCGGGTAAACCAGTCATACTCGACAAGAAACCCAAGGTTGCTTTTAAACATTAGTATTTTTTGCTCAGAGAAAGAAATGGTGTTTTTTCCCCCCTCCTCTCGATACGGCCGAAGGCTTGAGAATCCAACATCAAACCGAGAATAGGGCCTAAAAATTAGCTTATTTACCTTCACATCTTTTATTAATCTGATAGAGTTAAAAACTTGAAAGCCTAATCTTTTGCCAGAAATCATATTGGCAGTTGGCTCTCGATAGGTATACATGCCGTACTTATTAAAACCATGGATTGTCTGTATAGAGTAGGTTCCACCAATCGGGGTATGACTGTAGATTACTAAACCATAATCGTTGGTTGTCATGCGATCTGCTTTTTCTCCCGCGCTAGATTTATCTTCTCCGAAAGTGATGCCAATGCCTAAGAGAATGTTTTGCCGCAAATTTTTTTCAAAAGTAATTATGAGTCCGTCACTTTGAAAGTTTATTAACGAGGCATTTTGTGTGCTGCCATGCTTCCCGTATTCAATATTTCCAGATATCCAATATGACCAATTATCATATATTAGTGATTGGTCGATATTTTCATCAAGGTGATTAGTGATAGAGTCTATAAATGTTTCCTGGTAATCGGAAATGGCATCATGTGACTGTTGATACTTTTCCCTCGTCATTTTATCATTTGTAATATTACCAATCGGCTGTCTAGCGAAATTATGAATCTCGTTTTTCCTCCTCGTTTTCCAGATAGTATCTAACCTTGATAGGACTGGGTCTATCGTGTTAGTGGCTCTACGATGAACAACATTAGCCTGGGATTTATATAACCCTTTAAGATCTTTTTTCTCCCATGGGTTTCCATGAGCGTTCTGAACATACGGCAGGTTAAAAAACATGAAGAAAAAAATAGCGACCGCAAATTTCTCTAACAAAATATACACAATAATGTTTTTTCCTTGAGAAATTTGGGACTTATTCATAAACAATGAAATGATTTGCATAAAATAATTTATTTTACAGTTTATATTTGTTTCGTACCCGCTCCACGAGGAACATGTGAGGTACTGTAAGAGCGGATAATCCAATAAAAGTAATTTGAAGAACGGAAATCTCTAACGATTTTTTTTCAATTTGTATAAAAAAATATAAAAAACCTAATGCTAATATTAGAGTTGTAATTGTCGCCGGGAGCGACCATATAAAAAGCTTTGTAAGTTTTGCATGATCTAAAAGAATCGAAATTTCCGAATAATGTTTTAGACTATGGAACAGGCAAAAATAGGTAACAAAATAGATCAAAGGATGAGTCACATACGCAAAATATCCTAGTGACACCAGCTCTAGTGATTGCCTTATTTTTATCTTGTTAAATAACAAAAGGAAACTTAGATAAAACACTCCAATCAGACCTGCTAGTTGGAGGGAATTAACAAAACGATAGCCATCGCCGTGTCCTAAAAGAATATTAAAAATATCTCCTACTTGATTAGGATGAAAGAGGCAGGGTAGTCCGAGTAAAATAAAACCGGTGAGAAATCTCTGGGGAATAGTGACAGGGTAATCACCTCCAAAATGATACGATGACATGAGCAGAAAAACGGCCAGCATTGCCGTCGCGGAGAGGCTCCACAGAAAAACCGTAAATATAAAAAGTCCTGTATAGCACGTGAACGCATAAGGGAGTTGTTTTTTTAACCATAGCGATTGTAATAATTTGAAGTCTAGTGCTCCATGAGGCAATCCAAAAACGGCAGTAAACAATATTGCTCCGCTTAACAAAAAGCCATCAAGGTTTGGCGAGAAAAAACTAAACAATATACTAAGTAAAATACAAACAAAAAGAGCTAGATTTTTTAAATTCTTCCAAATTTTTCCTTCTGAACAATTCATTTTTTAACTCTATGCTTTACGATCAGATTAATAGCTTGTGATGTCATTATAAATTTTGGACAAGCAAGAATTACTTTAATCAAATCTGTGAGTTTAGCTCTATCTGACATGAAACGGGCAAAGGTATCTGGGTCGAGTTGCTTACCGAGACGAAGAAGGGTGTCCACGGTTGCCTTAGGATAATTTTTTAAAACGATTAAAAAAACTTCGTCCATGAAATTTTGTATTTTTTGGACCGTTTTGTTTTTTTTCGGCTTCTTTCGACCTAGGAGCAAATCTGCCGTATCAGATGACCACTGGTAGATTCGGGAAAAAGCGTAGCCTGTTGAAGGTCTGAGAGCTCCCCAATTCGACCCCCCCCTCACGCTATTTGAAATTGACATTTTGTCAAATTCGCCAGATTGTAGTAGGATCCCAGACTCGGTTCGCAAAATATTCCAAGCTGATTTTTGCAATTTGCTGATGTTAAAGATAACCTCTGATTTTAACTTTTCCGGTAGAAAAAATTGTTTGCCAATATATGTAACTTGTAAAAGAAGCGTCCTCTCTGAAATCGGCAATATGTAATGGAAAAAAATTCCCGAGTCATCGTAACGAATTTTATTCATCAAGCCAACTAAATCTTTAGAATAGCTGCTATTTTCAAAATCTATTTCGTAACCGTAGAAAATCTGCCATATCGGATCACGAACATTTTTGGGTGTTTGGTATCGGCAATCAACAATTTTTTTTGAAAAAAAGGTGGCGTCTTTTGTTTTAATGAGGAATCCTCCTTCTTCATTCTCAACATTCTCTACCCATGTTCCAAGTTTGATAGAAAAGTTTTTATTTTCCATTATCAATTTTATTGATTTATCGTAAAAATCTATACTTTTTAAATAAAAATATTTATATTTATTTGATCGATGTACTATTTCGGATGATTTTATATTCGAGGAAAAAGACCACTTTTGCCAATTGCTGTAGCTCCAATTGTTATAGTGCGATGTGCCGTCATCCCAAAAGCACCAAGTCTTATCATTTACATAATGTTCTCTGGATTCTATTATAAGAATCTTGAGATTTGGAACGATGGTGGAATCTTCATTGGTTTTCCAAATTATCTGGTTTGCAAGTTGAAGCCCTGAGCAACCTCCGCCAAGTATTATTAGATCATACTCTTTTTTCAACGGAGACTTTGACATTCGCTGATAATAGGTGAATGCAAAGTTTTATCATGCTCAGCAGTCTTACCTAGTGATTTAAGTGTTACTTTTATTACAATAGTGATTAACAACGAAATTTTCCTTGCAGTGCTTACAAAGCTCCTTGCGCGCCAAGAAATGCACTTTCTTTTAAGTAACAAACGCCCGATTTCTCTATAATTTATAGCGGCGGCACATATGGCTAACCTGCAGCCAAAAGGAAGGTATCTAAGTCCGTTGAGACCGCTTTCGTAGTATTTTTCAGCTATGTGAAGAATTTGTTTTATTCCTGTTCGGATCGCTTTATCGTTATACTTTGTCAAAAGTAGTATTTCTGCAGGTGTAATGTCACCGATAATTTCTGCGGGAAGATAGCGACGATCAAGTTTTGCATCGGCATAGACATCACGGCAGATGTTGGTTAGTTGCATAGCTATACCAAGATCTACAGCATGCTTCCATGCTTTGCTAACATTTTTTGTTTCCAAAATAGAACTCATCATTATTCCAACCGTACCTGCCACCCCATAACAATATTTGATTAATTTCTCGACGGTATCAATTCTTACCTCACTCAAATCAGACCGGACTGTATTTACCAATTGGATAGTTGGCGCAATTCCTCCAAAGCCAGATTTTATCAAAGTTCGTGTTTCGCTCACTAGCGGATCTACATATAAATCACCGTGTAGCGCCGAATTAATTTTTCCTAAAAAGTAATGAGCACGATAGCTGTCTTTTGCCTCATCTGCTAGATCGTCGACCCATCTGCAAAAACTATACAGGGTTGCGGCCTTGTCGAGTTTTTTTTTTGGTAGCAATAGTCCTGCAAGATAAAAAGTACTACTGTTTTTTTTCAGCACTTTCTTTCTTAATTTTTGCTCGTTAGATGCTCGATTCATGTGTTTGGTCAATTAAAGAATTGAGTCAACGACTTTTGCCGAGCAAAGCACACCGGGAAGACCAGCTCCTGGATGGGTTCCTGCTCCCACTAAATAAAGATTTTTAATTCCCTCGGCTTTATTGTGGTATCGGAACCAAGCAGATTGATAAAAAACAGGCGCAATTGAGAAGCCTGCTCCATGTTCCGACATATAATCTTTTTTAAAATCCTCGGGTGTCATGAAAAAACTCTCAACGATATTCTCCTTTAGATTTGGAAGTATGGTGTCATTAAGACTATCTATAATTTTACTAGCATATTCTGCACCTTGTACTTTCCAATCAATGTCGGCTTTTAGGTTTGGCACCGGTGATAAAACGTAAAAAGAGTCACAGTCTTTAGGTGCAAAAGAGGGGTCTGTTGCTGTCGGTCTATGGATGTAAAGAGAAAAATCGTCGGGTAACTTCTTTCCATGAAAAATTTCGGAAAGTAGTTCCTTATATCTTTTTCCAAACCATATAGTGTGATGCGCGATGTTTGCATATTGTTTTTTTGTTCCAAAAAATAAAACAAACAGCGCCATTGAGTATTTGGAATACTTCTCCCTAAATTTAACTTTCCAATTTTTGCTATAGTTGTTGTTATTGATCATCGTGTAAGTGACTTTAGGGTCACCGTTAGAAATTAAAATATCGCATGGCACGACTTCCCCTTTTTGGGTCTCAATCGCAATAACTTGTTTATTTGCCGCTTTGATATTTTTAATTTCAGCATGGAGCTTTATGGATATCCCTTCTTCAACGGCAAGTTTGCCTAAAGCGGCTACTAAAGATCCTGTTCCTCCCATAGGAAAACATATGCCCCACTTTCTTTCTAGAAAATGTATCAAACTGTAAATACTTGTTGTATTGAAAGGATTACCGCCTACCAGAAGAGGTTGGATGCTAAAGGCTTGCCGTAGTTTTTCGTGTTTTAAATGGCTTGCGACAAATTGCCACACTGTTCTGTGAGCCTTTAGTCTAATCATTGCCGGAACTTGTCGAAGCATGAAAAAGAGATTATGAAATGGCTTTGCCGACAGTTGGTCAAAACCGATTTTGAAAATCTTTTCGGAATCATTCAAAAGATTTTGGTAGCCCTGGACATCTACAGGACTAAGACTTTGTATTTGCGTGAGGGTTTTTTGAATATCTCTCGTATAATCAAATGATGATCCATCCGGGTAAATGAATCGATACCATAAATCTAATTTTCGCAATTCAACGTAATCTTTGATATTTTTACCAAATAATTGAAATAACTCTTCTAGTAACCACGGTGCGGTAATAACGGTTGGGCCTGCATCATGTTTAAACCCGCCACGATTGAATACTCTTGCTCTTCCGCCTAGTTGCTGTCCTTTTTCAAAGATAGTGACATCGTAACCTTTTGATCTAGCCCTTAGTGCCGCTGCCAGTCCACCAAATCCGGCGCCCATCACTACAACTTTTTTTTTCACGGCTCTAATAATTGGAGAACAAGGAACTTAACTTGTTTGCTAGCGCAATAAGTGGCCTTCCAGCCCCATTAGGAATTTGCCGTGCGTTAGTTATGGCATCCGTGATTTTTTCTTTTGCCAAGATTTTGACTGCGTCAAAACCTTTTTTTCTGAGTATATCAGAGGAAACTATCAGGACAGCATTTAACTCGCGGCTCCCATTTTTTTTTGTCCGTCGTAAGGTTTGCCAGTCTTTTAAATCATCAAATAGCTGGTAGGCAACTCCAAGATCTCTTGCGGCACGCTGGATAAATTTAGATTCATCCGCTATTCCTGCCGTTAGCAAAGCAAGTTCAACAGGTAAGCCAATTAACGGGCCTGACTTCGCTGCTGCCAGCTCACAGTAGTCGAATAGGGACATTTTAGAAACATGGCTAGCTAAGTCTCCCCCTTGTCCGTAAATCGTCGTTAATATTGCCTGATGAGTTTTTTTTATAATTTGCGGCGAAGGTTGGACTTCCATTAGCTCGGCTACCAATCGATAGGAAGCAGAAATCATCAGGTCACCCAAACAAATAGCAATATCTTCCCCATATTTAAGCCACACACTTTGTACTCCCCTCCTAAGTGTGTCTTTATCTTGAATATCGTCGTGGACTAGAGATGCGTTGTGTAACAATTCGCATATAGCTGCAATAAGAATACCGGATTGATTGGGAATTTTGAGAGCGTGAGCAGAGTCAAGCGCTATCTGTCCCCTTACTCTTTTACCCCTACAAGATAAGTGGTACTTAAGCGCATTTTCGACCTTTGAGTATTTAGATACCGCATGATTTGTGATACAGGACGAGAGCATTTTTTGTTCCGCCTCAGCCAGCGCTGCAGCCTGAGTCGGTCGTGCGAGATCCGAAGATGTTGAGTCGAAAAAATCAGAGTCCATATGTTGGCTAAAAAAAATCGCCGCCCACGTTGATGAGCGGCGATTTCCCTAATATGACATATATTTCTTAGGCATTTTCCGAATTAGCTGCTGCCCAAATCATCAGTCCAAAGGCGATTTTATTAACAACATCAGCTAGGTTGTAAATTGCGTTGAGCGAAGCCGCGTCAACTGTTTCGCCGATGTAGCCAAAAATATAGCCTAGCGGATAGATAGCCCATCCAACCAGTACTATGAGACGCATGGTTCTGAATGCAGACTGCACTCCTTCCGGAGCTTCGCTAAGCCTCGATTGCGCGTCTCCCGCAAATATTTGAAAGATTATATAAATCCAGCCTGCCATAC